>NZ_WBRZ01000499.1:0-1353 GCF_008923895.1 Pseudomonas sp. GXM4 | reverse complement strand
TCTGTAAGGCAGAATTCTTAAACTAGGTCCTGTTCTACTGACAAAATGAGAGACTTGGTCGCCACTGAGATCCGGACACTGGAGAAGGTATTCTCCAGCGACGCCTTGAAAAATACCGTGTCTGAGGGGAGAGGTGACAATCGGCCGCTGCTCTTTTGCTGGCGGGCAGTTGCGGCAGCAGTCGGCCATTAGGAGGCGTTCGACCAAGGGGGGCCTTGGCGATATCGGATCAGTGCCCGGAACCAGTTGGCCACTACGTAAGTTGTCCGCACGGATCTGATCCTACGCCCCCTGAGAAAGATTCCGGATCAGTGCAGCTGCACTGATGGCGCTTTGACGCACATTAGGCTTATGCTTGACACGTCTAGGTGATGTGTGAACGCCGTCATCTGCGGAACTAAATGCCTTAGGGACAGTGAACCACACCCGTGGCCGATCCGAATTTGAGAGTACAGGCGGTAAAAATACCGCGAGAAAGGGACATTCGATGAGCATGATCACTTGGACCAAAAGAGACAATAACGCTAACGCCGTGATTTTTGTACACGGATTGAAAGGCGGCCAAGAAACCTGGTCCTACGACGAAAAAACTTCTTTTCCGAGCTTGCTGGCTGCCGACCGCAACATTTCAGATCATTTCGACATTGGTTGCTTCAACTATTTTACTACCTTCACGACAACTTACGGTGCAAACAAGAGCATTTTTCAAAGATTATTTAAATCTCGAAAGAGTGTGAGAAAAAACCTACCCATCTCTGAAATTGCAGAATTATTACGCACTGAGTTTGAAGTAAACCTAGATAGTTATGAACAAGTAATGATTGTCGCACATAGCATGGGAGGGCTAGTCGCCAAGGCATGCATCCTAGGTCACCTCGAAGAAAACCAGACTACACCTGTAAAAGGGTTTGTCTCCTTGGCAGTACCGCATACAGGTGCAAAAATCGCGAATATCGGGTCATTTTTATCATCTAACGTACAACTCGCCGACTTAAGCGTGTTGAGTGATGCTGTATATGACCTAAGCAGCGCCTGGGTAAATTCTGCAACACCACCTCCGCCAACAAAATACATATATGGAGCGCACGATATTTTTGTCGACAAAAAGAGCGCATTGGCAATTGAGGCTTTAAAGAAAGACTCTACCGCAGTCGACTAAGATCATATCGGAATTTGTAAGCCCAAGAGTTGCGACGAAACCGTGTACAAAGCTGTGGTGAAATATATTCTGGAATTTGAGTCCATATGCAAACCACCTTTGGTAATTAAAGAATTCCAGGATAACCGACAATACGATGATCATCTTTTCGTACTTAAATTGGTGATCGCAGATGTTCATGAAGCCATAACTGG
>NZ_WBRZ01000498.1:0-1373 GCF_008923895.1 Pseudomonas sp. GXM4 | reverse complement strand
CTGACGTCAAGGGCTTTGAAAAATATTTTTGACCCAATGAAAACCTGAAATCTATACCATCAGTATGCCCCGGTGCCTCCGGAAATGAACCCAGCCTAGAACGTTAGGCACGCTTACTCTGATCGCGAAATGACGTAGTATCTTGGGAAAGAAAGCCAGTGAAGCGGTCGAACTAAAATTAAATGGCGCCTGAAAACGGGTGCAGTTAATCACTATCCATTTCGATTTTTTACCATGACTCCAGATTTTTATCTTCCGCGCAGACTCATCAATCAAGACAATACTTTCACTGAGGAGGCTCTACTGGCCACCTCAAATTACGTCGTTGTCTTAGCCGAACCAGGCGGCGGGAAAACTGAGCTCATGGGAAGCCTAGCCCGACAGCTAGGCACTTCTACCGTCACCGCAAACAAATTCAAACACGTAGGCACCGACGTTGAGCATTCACCGCTTGTCATCGATGCGTTTGATGAGTTGGCCAAACTGGATCAATCGGGGATACATGGCCTTTTGGCTAACGCCAGTAAAGCAAAGCCAACCTACGTCATCATTTCGAGCCGGTCCAGCGAATGGAGCAGCGCGGCCACGAGTGCATTCGGAGAGTACCTCGGATGCTCACCGCTTGTGGTCAGACTGGTCGAGTTTGACGAAGAAGAACAGCGGGCTATTTTCCATCACCATGTTCAAGGTGAGGATTTCGCGACGTTCCAAGCGGAAGTCGCCCGATTCGACTTAGGATCGCTACTCCCGAATCCCCAGTTTTTGAAGATGTTCGCAGATGCCTTCATCGAAAGCGGCCGACGCTTCACGGACAAACGAAATATATTCTCCCAGGCTGTCGAGCGTTTAGCGAAAGAGGCTAACACTAGTGTAGCGAAGACTAACCAGCCCCTCTCGATCGTACAAAAGGTTGAGTTGTCTTCCGAGGTGTTTGCCAAGCTTTTGCTTTCAGGTGCAGAGGGCATAGGAACAAGCGAAGCAACCGCAGACCGGATTTATCCTTTGCTGGCGTCACTGTTTGACACGCCCACGGCCGCTGACAACATTCTGGCAACTCGACTTTTTAAGCCAGGAAACAAAGCGGACCAGCATCGGCCGGTTCACAAGATTGTCGCTGAATACTGTGCCGCGTATTACCTCGCCAAACGCATAGCTGAACCGTCTGACCATCTGACGATTCACAAATGTCTACCCATCATCGCTCCAAACTCCACTGTCCGGGACGAGCTCAGAGGCCTACTGGGATGGTTAGCCGCGCTAGGCAACAAATCTATTCAGGAAACCGCAATACAACTTGATCCCTATGCAGTGCTGGCGAACGGTGACCCATCTCCACTTGAGCACTCCTCGAAGCGCCTACTCATACAGTGCTT
>NZ_WBRZ01000497.1:0-1399 GCF_008923895.1 Pseudomonas sp. GXM4 | reverse complement strand
ACATCCCGCAGGTACAACCTTGAGACAGAAAAAAACCCGCATCAGCGGGTTTTTCCGTGGCGACCTGGCGTTCAGTGGTCCAGGTTACCGAATATGGCGCAGCGGACGGGACTCGAACCCGCGACCCCCGGCGTGACAGGCCGGTATTCTAACCGACTGAACTACCGCTGCGCTAAACACTTGAAACGAATGGTGGGTGATGACGGGATCGAACCGCCGACATTCTGCTTGTAAGGCAGACGCTCTCCCAGCTGAGCTAATCACCCTTCGCTTCGGTGTGGCGCGCATTCTACGGAGCACCCCAACCTCTGGCAAGCACTTTTTTAAATAATTTTCCGAGGCCTTCCAAAGGCTTAGAGAAGGGTTGGCCTATGCCCCGGCGAAGACAATAATGCCCCCCTTTGTATAAAGGAGTGACTCGCCCCATGTGGTTCAAGAACCTGCTGATCTATCGCCTGACCCAAGACCTGCCTGTCGATGCCGAGGCGCTGGAAACTGCACTGGCGACCAAACTGGCGCGGCCGTGTGCAAGCCAGGAGCTGACCACTTACGGTTTCGTTGCACCGTTCGGCAAGGGCGAAGATGCGCCGCTGGTACACGTCAGCGGCGATTTCCTGCTGATCTCTGCGCGCAAGGAAGAACGTATTCTGCCGGGCAGCGTTGTGCGTGACGCGGTCAAGGAAAAGGTCGAAGAGATCGAAGCCGAGCAGATGCGCAAGGTCTATAAGAAGGAACGCGACCAGATCAAGGATGAAATTATCCAGGCGTTCCTGCCGCGCGCGTTCATTCGTCGTTCCTCGACCTTTGCCGCGATCGCGCCGAAACAGGGCCTGATCCTGGTCAACTCGGCCAGCCCGAAACGCGCCGAAGACCTGCTGTCGACCCTGCGCGAAGTGATCGGCACCCTGCCCGTACGTCCGCTGACCGTGAAAATGGCGCCGACTGCGGTGATGACCGAATGGGTCACCACGCAGAAAGCCGCCGACGATTTCTATGTGCTGGACGAGTGCGAACTGCGCGACACGCACGAAGACGGCGGCATCGTCCGTTGCAAGCGCCAGGACCTGACCAGCGAAGAAATCCAGCTGCACCTGAGCACCGGCAAAGTCGTCACTCAGTTGTCGCTGGCCTGGCAGGACAAACTGTCGTTCATGCTCGACGACAAGATGACCGTCAAGCGCCTGAAATTCGAGGATCTGTTGCAGGATCAGGCGGAACAGGACGGCGGCGACGAAGCCCTGGGCCAACTGGATGCCAGCTTCACCCTGATGATGCTGACCTTCGGCGACTTCCTGCCGGCACTGGTTGAAGCGTTGGGTGGGGAAGAGATGCCGCAGGGGATCTGACTCTGAAGAGTATTTAACCTGTGGGAGCGAGCCTGCTCGCGAATGCGGTGCGC
>NZ_WBRZ01000496.1:0-1405 GCF_008923895.1 Pseudomonas sp. GXM4 | reverse complement strand
CGTGGGAATACCTCAAGGGACGCTCCGCGTTCCACTGGGACGCAGAGCGTCCCGGGCTGCATTCCCACGCGGAGCGTGGGAACGATCAGTCAGATCGCTATTGCGAGCAGGCTCACTCCTACAGGGAACGAGTTGCGCATAGAATGTCCGGCAGAACCAACTCCGCCTTGACGAGACCGCGCATGACTTTCGATTTTGATCAGCTGTTCGACCGCCACCACACTGGCAGCACCAAGTGGAGCCGCTACCCGGCCGATGTGTTGCCGATGTGGGTCGCTGACATGGATTTTGCCGCGCCGCCGGTCATCGTCGAAGCCTTGCAACAGCGCCTGCTGCACCCGTTGCTCGGTTACAGCGTGGCGCAGGACAACCTGCGTGAAGCGATCGTCGCCGATCTGTGGAACAAGTATTCATGGCAGGTCAAACCGCAGGAGCTGATCTTCCTGCCGGGTGTGGAATCGGGCTTCAACATGGCGCTCAAGGCGTTGGTCCAGGCGCAGCAGAATATCGTCGTGCAAGTGCCGAACTACCCGCCACTGCGTCATGCGCCGGGGCATTGGGGCCTGAACAAGGTCGAGCTGGAATTCAACGCCCAGGCCGATGGCACCTACGCCACGCCATTGGACGCACTGCGCGAGTCGCTGAAAGGCGGCGGCGCCCTGCTGTTGAGCAACCCGCACAACCCGCTCGGCAAGGTCTTCGCCCGCGAAGAATTGCAGGCAGTGGCGGATATTTGTGAAGCGCAGGACGCGTGGATCATCTCCGACGAGATTCACGCCGAACTGTGCTTCGACGGCCGCGTGCACATTCCCACCGCATCGCTGAGCCCGCAAATATCGAAACGCACGATCACCCTGATGTCGGCGAGCAAGGCCTACAACATCGCCGGTCTGAAGACCTCGTTCATGATCATCCAGGACGCCGCCCTGCGCGAACGCGTCAACCACGCCCGCTGCGGCATGGTCGACAGCGTCAACCCGCTGGGCATGGAAGCCACCCGCGTCGCCTACAGCGAAGCCGGGCCGTGGCTCGCGGAATTGAAAATCTACCTGCAGGCCAACCGCGACTGGCTGGTAGACGCGGTGCGCACGCGCCTGCCGGGCGTGACCATCAACGTGCCGCAGGGCACGTATCTGGCGTGGCTCGATTGCACCGCGCTCGACCTGCCGGATCCGCAGCGGTTCTTCCTCGAACAGGGCAAGGTCGGGCTCAGTGCCGGGCTCGATTTTGGTGACCGGCATCAGCAGTTTGTGCGCTTGAACTTCGGCTGCCCGAGGGCGTTGCTGGAAGAAGGGATTGCGCGGATGGAGCGGGCGCTGGCCAGCCGCAACGCCTGAGAACAACATGCCCTCGTGGGAGCTGGCTTGCCAGCGATGACGGGCTCACATGCAACATAGATGTTGTC
>NZ_WBRZ01000495.1:0-1426 GCF_008923895.1 Pseudomonas sp. GXM4 | reverse complement strand
GCTCCGCGTCCCAACAGCGGCCGCAGAGCGTCCATGGCGGCGTTACCACGCAGAGCGTGGGAACGATCAATAAGGCGAAGTAGTTAGCCTGCTTTCTTTTATCCCGGCCCCGCGCCATGATGTCGGCAACTCTCCCACCGCCGCCCGCGAACGAGTGCTCATGTCTGCGCAGCCACTGCCACCGCAAAGCTCCCTGGCGATCACCCTGCAGATCGTCTCCATCGTTTTCTACACTTTCATTGCTTTCCTCTGCATCGGGTTACCGATTGCGGTGTTACCCGGTTACGTCCATGAGCAACTGGGTTTCAGCGCGATCATTGCCGGTCTGGTGATCGGTTCGCAGTACCTGGCCACCCTGCTCAGCCGGCCAATGGCCGGGCGCATGTCGGACACGCTTGGGACCAAGCGGGCGATCATTTATGGCTTGTGGGGGATTGTTCTCAGTGGCGCGCTGACGTTGCTGTCGACCTTGCTGCAAAGCTTTCCGCTGACCAGCCTGTTGATCCTGATTGCCGGGCGCCTGCTGCTTGGCATTGCCCAAGGCTTGATCGGCGTCGGCACCATCAGTTGGTGCATGGGCCAGGTCGGTGTCGAGCATACGGCGAAATCCATCGGCTGGAACGGCATCGCCTCTTACGGCGCGATCGCCATTGGCGCGCCGCTGGGCGTGGTGATGGTTGCCGAATATGGTTTTGTCAGCCTTGGCCTCGCGCTGTCGGCGTTGGCGGCTGGTGCGCTGTGGTTGATCCGCAACAAGCCTTCGGTGCCGGTGATTCGTGGCGAGCGCCTGTCGTTCTGGGCGGTGTTCGGCAAGATTGCGCCGTACGGCACCAGCCTGACGCTGGCCTCGATCGGCTACGGCACACTGACGACTTTCATCACCCTTTATTACCTCAACCGAGGCTGGACCGGCGCGGCGTACTGCCTGACCGTGTTTGGCGTGTGTTTCATCCTGTCGCGGCTGTTGTTCATCTCGGCGATTGCCCGGTTTGGCGGGTTTGCCTCGGCCATCGTTTGCATGTCGGTTGAAACTGTCGGGCTGGTGATGTTGTGGCTGGCGCCCTCCACTGCGTATGCGTTGATTGGCGCAGGACTGGCGGGATTTGGGCTGTCGTTGGTGTATCCGGCGCTCGGGGTGGAAGCGATCAAACAGGTGCCGAGTTCCAGCCGTGGTTCAGGGTTGGGGGCTTATGCAGTGTTCTTCGATCTGGCACTGGCGATTGCCGGGCCATTGATGGGCGCGGTGGCGTTGAATCTGGGCTATTCGTGGATTTTCTTCAGCGCGGCGTTGTTGTCGGTGACCGGGTTGGGCTTGACCTTGTTGCTCAAGCGCCGCGCGACCTCATGAAACACCGATCCCCTTGTAGGAGCTGACGAGTGCAACGAGGCTGCGATCTCTTGATCTTCAAAGCAAAATCAAAAGGTC
>NZ_WBRZ01000494.1:0-1429 GCF_008923895.1 Pseudomonas sp. GXM4 | reverse complement strand
GCTGGTCGCCCAGGCTGACCAGAGACAGGTTGCCGCCGGTCTTGATTTCGCTGCCGACGTGGGTGACCTGGGTGACTTCGTCGCGCTGGAGTTTCAGGTTGCCGAAACCGCCCTTCTCCTTCATGTCATAGAGCGTGTGGTCCTTGTTCTGCGCGGCCAGAAGACTGAGGTCGTTACCGGCGTAGACGTAGGCTTCATTGCCTGCGCTGATTTTGCTCGCGACCAGTGTGGTGTCACGGCCGGAACTGGTTTTTACGTCGCCGCCGGCGATGAACTCGGCGGCTTTCTGAACAGTGTGGTCGTCCTGTTCATGGACACGTTTCTTGCCGTCCTTGCTATGGGTTTCGACGTTGTATTCATCTCCGGCCGAGGACAAATAGATGTTGCGACGGCATCGAGCTGCAGGTCACCGCCGCTTTTACGCTCGACGCGAATTTGAAGGTGGCCTGTCCCCGTTTGTCTCTCGAAAGGTGGTCTTTCCCCATTTATCCGGTCCCCATTTATCCGCTTTTCTTTCAATCGTCGGGAATCTCGATATGAAACGAATCTGCATCAATTTTCAAAGACATCCATCCTGGCCCAGGCAAAACGTTTATTTCACCCTCAAGAAAATACTCACTTGCAGACTTATCGACTTTAGGCCCACTAATAAACTCCTCGACAAACTCATTACCTGAGGAACTCTTTCGATCGAGAGAATATTCATAGATAACTTTTCTCAACACACTCACACCAGAAAAGACCAGCCAGCAGTCACCCACATATTCATGCATTGCGTGCAAACCTTCACTCTCGCTCTCGTATCTGACCCATTCACCACCCTCGCTTCGAGCGTGTAACAAACCATTTACAAGACTCCATTCAACATACTCCACATCTCTAGCGGGATCGTAAATGTAATGAACAGGAAAAATACTTTCGCCCTTAGGACACTCATCTTCATCACACTGTACGATCCGAGCGCCATCCGCCGCTGTTACCAACTTCGTTTTTTTCAAGGCTAGGCCTCTTTCGACATAAAGGCGAACTACTCCATTTTCGAGCTCAAAGCCTCCATATACGCAGTCAAATGTGACGAGGGAATCAAACATCGCTGAAACTATCATTTTATTTTCTCTAGAACGATGGTTTTCATACTATGGAGATCAGTAATCTTACTACCGTCTGTGCGTAGGAACGTGTGCCCCGAGAATCGAGCATCTAGACCTCCATCCTGGATAACCTTGACGCCAACCGACTCAAGATCGGCTGCACTTGGTAGTTTTCCATACGTGGGGAAACGGGGACAGACCACGTTTTGGAGTGCGTTTTAAACGTGGCCTGTCCCTATTTACCCTTGTTCGAAATTTCGCTTCCGAATTTATTGCTCTGTTGAGTATTGAGGAAACGGGGACAGACCATGTTTTCGAGTGCCTTCTATACGTGGTCT
>NZ_WBRZ01000493.1:0-1454 GCF_008923895.1 Pseudomonas sp. GXM4 | reverse complement strand
TTGACAATGAAAACGTAACTCAGCGACTAGCAAAAATCAGAACAATTATCAGCAAAAACTATGACTCAACTCTTGGCGAGGATGACATGGATGACATAGAGCGTCATGTGGAGGGAATTGAATTCTGGAAGCCTTGAATGATTGGCTGTACGAAGAAATCTCCTGGGCCGCCTGATACGCGTGAAAAACACGTCACTGAAACCTTCAAGGCGACTGTCAACTTAAACTCCCCATTAAAGAATAATGAAAAACAGAAAACTTATGCTCAACGCATAATCACCAGATCAAATCTCTGCGACCACTCTCACGGATTAAATATCAAAGGACTGTTATCTTGAAATACTTGAGCCGCACTCTCTCCTTGCTTCTAGTCTTTACCTTCTCCCTAAGCGCAAGCGCGCTGTCACTACGATCCGAACAACGTCCCGACGGCACAACTGTCTTGTTGCTTACAAACGAAGCCAGTCCAGAACGGGCTCACAAGCTCAACCAAGACCCGGCGGTTCGCTCTGCACTCGTTGATTTTTTTGGCTACCAAACCGGAAGTTACACCAATGACAATACGATGATCGTGCAGCAGGTTCTTGAAGCGCTCGAGTCAGAAATGTCGACTTTTGTTGATGGTGTGCCTCCCGGCAGAAAAATGATCACTGCCATGGACGACGGTAACAACGGGTTCGAGCGCGCCGCATTGCTGCTGGACGACAAGGGGCAGTTGCTCGCCGTAGGACTGGTCAATGGCCACTGCACCGTCAAGTCTCGCGAGGAACCATTGACTTGTAACGATGCGCCGGAAACCGTGCTGACTATTTTCCAGCCAGAAGGCGCCGGCAAGTCTGACGCCGATGCTTTGATCCCCTGGAGTAAGCAACTGCCTCCTATGATGGCGCTGTGGGCGGAGAGTGACGATCCAGAACGCCGAGCCGCTGCGCAGAAGATTGCCCACGTTGAGTACATCGTGACTCAGCCGAAACAGGGAGCCTGGACTGCGGCTCAATTACCTTCCGATTTTCCAAAAGCGATGCTGCCGTTGCTTCCGCAGCGAGCTCACTTGATTGGCGCCGGCGCTCACGGTGTCTTTACGACACCGGGTATGGAGGGCACTTCAATTGACGGTGACTGGGACAAAATAGCCGGACGCCCTCAGCATGAATATGAGGTCATTCTCAGGACTTTTACCGAATACGCGGATGTTATCGACTTCTATCAGCAACATGCAAAGGACGCCGAAGTCAGCGGCAACGAGCGCAAAGCGCTCGTTGAAGGCCGCATCAATGGTGGTACCTATAAAGTAGAAATCACCAATAGAAAAGAAGCCGGCACAGTGATCACGTTTTCCGCTTGGCGGCAGGAGGTCTAATTCATCTCTGAAGACAGAGCGATCATGTGGTCGCTTTGTCTTCTGAGCAAAAGGGACTGAGTAAAAGAGGACAGATTTCTTTCTTCAAACTGAA
>NZ_WBRZ01000492.1:0-1464 GCF_008923895.1 Pseudomonas sp. GXM4 | reverse complement strand
CCTGCTGCCTTACCGCTTGGCGACGCCCCTGTAGCTCTGGTCAGCGGCTCCGTGAGGATCGCTGTGAGAACGGGGCGCAATTTAACAACATTCATTTCGTTTGGGAAGCCCGAGAAGAAATATTTTTTGTTTTAAAACAGCGACTTATTATTTTCGCGCGAAAACAATGGGTTTCGCCTCCGTGTATCACACTGTGTACGCGCCCCGCCGCCATACACGCCCTTGCAAAACTGCCGTCCGGGGACACAGATCGGATACCTCGCTACGCTTCAATGCACCCAGGGTTTCAAGGTTCATCCAGCCCCTTGGCCACAGGTTCGCAAAGGAGACGTCAGCATGAAACAGGCTCTGCACACCTCTAAAATCACCGCCGCGCTCGGCTTGTCAGTCCTGGCGCTGTCACTGCTCGGCGCCGTCGGCAGCGCTCAGGCGCAAACCACTGAACCGGCCGCCGCCAGCTATTCGGCGCCCTCTCCTTTCGGCCCGCTGAAGCACATCAAGGCAGGCTTGCTCGATGTGGCCTACGCCGAAACCGGTCCTGCCGATGGGCCGGTGGTGATCCTGCTGCACGGCTGGCCCTACGACATTCACAGCTATGACGAAGTCGCACCACTGCTCGCGGCCAAGGGTTACCGCGTGCTGATGCCGTATGCACGGGGTTATGGCGACACGCAATTCCTGTCCAAAGCCACTCTGCGCAACGGCCAACCGGCAGCGCTGGCCAGCGACGTGATCGACTTCATGGACGCGCTGAAAATCAAACAAGCGGTGCTGGGCGGCTACGACTGGGGCGCGCGTTCGGCGGACATCGTCGCGGCCTTGTGGCCAGAGCGCGTGAAAGCGCTGGTGGCGGTCAGCGGCTATCTGATCGGCAATCAGGCCGCCGGGCAGAATCCACTGCCGCCGAAAGCCGAATTGCAGTGGTGGTACCAGTTCTACTTCGCCACCGAACGCGGCCGCGCCGGCTATGAAAAGAACACCCACGACTTCGCCAAACTGATCTGGCAGCTGGCTTCGCCGCAGTGGAAGTTCGACGACGCCACTTTCGAGCGCAGCGCCCAAGCGTTGCAGAACCCCGATCACGTCGAGATCACCGTGTTCAACTACCGCTGGCGGCTGGGCCTGGTGCAGGGCGAGGCGAAATATGCCGCGCTGGAAGAGAAGCTTGCGGCTGCCCCGTCGATCAGCGTGCCGACGATTACCATGGAAGGCGATGCCAATGGAGCGCCACATCCCAAGCCTGAGGACTATGCCAAGCGTTTTACCGGGAAATATCAATTCCGGTTGATTGAGGGTGGGGTTGGGCACAATTTGCCCCAGGAAAGCCCGGCGGCGTTTGCGCAAGCTGTAATCGATGCTGATCGTCTCTGACAGACCCGCCCTCAATACCCCTCACCTAGCCCTCTCCCGGAGCGAGAGGGAACTGATGGGGGGATATTCGAGATTTACGCCGACCTGAAAGCG
>NZ_WBRZ01000491.1:0-1469 GCF_008923895.1 Pseudomonas sp. GXM4 | reverse complement strand
TGACGCGCCGCCTTCGCGAGCAGGCTCGCTCCCACAGGAGATGTTTGTGAGGGCTGGCATTTATGGCTGTTCCCAGCTCCTGAGTACCGCTCCGCAATACAGCCCCGACAGGGTCTTCATCACCTGGATCACTTCGTGACTGGCCAGGCCGTAGAAAATGTATTTGCCTTCGCGGCGGGTCGCGACCAGGCCTTCATCGCGCAAGATGCCCAGTTGTTGGGACAGCGTCGGCTGGCGTACGCCGGTCATTTTTTCCAGCTCGCCGACGTTGCGTTCGCCCTGGGTCAGTTGACAGAGAATCAACAGACGATCCTCATTGGCCAGGGCTTTGAGCAAGGCGCAGGCTTTGGACGCCGAGGCGCGCAGTTGGGCGACTTCACATTCGGTCAGACTGGATTGCATTTGCACGAGGCCTTGAAGGTCACTTAAGCTGCGAACATTATGTTTTTACATAAAGTGTTGCAACCCGAAATTCCCCAGCACAGGTTTTCGCCATGCCCGCCCTGATTGAAGCGTTCCTCGACCCCGCCTCCTCGACCTACAGCTACGTGGTCTATGAAGCCGACGGCGGCCAGTGCGCGATCGTCGACCCGGTGCTTGACTACGATGGCGCTGCCGGGCGCACCGGCACGGCGCAGGCGGACAAGATCATCGCTTTCGTGCGTGCGCACCGGCTGCAAGTGCAATGGCTGCTGGAAACCCACGCCCACGCCGATCACCTGTCTGCCGCGCCGTACCTGCGTCGTGAACTGGGCGGCAAGATCGCCATCGGCGAATCGATCAGCAAAGTGCAGAATGTGTTCAAGGCGCTGTTCAATCTGGAGCCGGAATTTTGCGTCGATGGCTCGCAGTTCGATCACCTGTTCGCGCCGAACGAGTCGTTCATGATCGGCAATCTCAAGGCCACCGCCCTGCACGTCCCCGGCCATACGCCAGCGGACATGGCGTACCTGATCGACGGCGAGCAGATCCTGGTGGGTGACACGCTGTTCATGCCCGATGTCGGCACCGCGCGCTGTGATTTCCCTGGCGGCAATGCGCAGCAATTGTTCAAGTCGATCCAGAAGCTGCTGGCGTTTCCCGCCAGCGTGAAGCTTTACGTCTGCCACGATTACCCGCCCGAGGGCCGCGCCTCACAGTGCCAGACCACTGTCGGCGAACAGCGCAAAAGCAATATTCATGTGCATGACGGGATCGATGAAGCGGCGTTCGTGGAGATGCGCACGACACGTGACGCTGGGTTAGGCATGCCGACGTTGCTGCTGCCGGCGATTCAGGTGAACGTGCGGGCGGGGAATATGCCGGCGCCTGAGGACAACGGCGTGGTTTACCTGAAGATCCCGCTCAACAAACTTTGACGGTTCGGCAACGCAGCCTCCAGCAGCGCCAACTGATCGTTCCCACGCTCCGCGTGGGAATGCATCCCGTGACGCTCTGCGTCACTTCTTGAGGCGGAACGCGGAGCGTCC
>NZ_WBRZ01000490.1:0-1472 GCF_008923895.1 Pseudomonas sp. GXM4 | reverse complement strand
GCTGGTTTACCCTCGAGCATCGACACTTTCTCCGGCCGCACAACCAGATTACTCAGCGAACGGTCAAACTCGCGCAACGCCGCCAACTGCAATTCCTCCTGCTGATTGATATCCGCGACGATCTCTTCCGAGCGCTTGAAGTCCGCCCACACCGGCGTCAGCTCCCGCGCCTGCGAGCCCTTCGCCGTGCCGATGTAGTTCAATTGCGCATCGTAAAAATCGGCACTGACATCCGCGCGGATATCCGAGCTGCGCGAGGTGATCAACTGGCTGTGGGTATCGACGATCGCCACCACATCCGGCCTGGCCGCGCGCAGGCTTTGCATGTCCGGGTACACCGTCACCGAGCCGAACTGGCGTTGCAGCGAAGCGTTGACCCACTGCACCGCGCGATCCGGGCTGGAGCTGGCGACGTAGGCGTCGTGGATCGGCTGCACCAGCAGGCTCTGACCAAAACCGGTGCCGGCCTTGGCCTGATACTCGCGCAAGTATTGTCGATTGGCCTGGGTGCCGGGGCTGTAAATCACCCCCAGCGAGACGCCGGGACCGCTCTTGACCAAAGTAGCACTGCTGCGACCGGTCGGGTGCGGCAGCAGCGTGTCGAGGGATGACACCGCTTGCGGGGCAGTGGGAACAGAGCAGGCAGAGAGCGTCAAAACGAAGATCGCCAGCAGGGCGGGAAGCGCAGGTTTCATGGTGTTTCTCCCGTGAAACAAGGTCTGTCGATGAGTGTGCACGGGCCGAAGATATCGGCGGATATTCAGGGTAAACCTGCCGGCCTGACCGTTGGCTGAATAACCTTTGCGCGGTTAGTTTTATTGGCTTTAAGCGTTTGCAGGTAATGCCCCAAGGCAATAAAAAAGGCGCAAATGCTCGATTCGCGCCTTTCGTTTATGGCTGGTCACGCAGCCATCAGTTTTCCAGCGGGATCAGCACCTGCTCATCCGGGGCCAGGACCATGAACACCAGCAACTTGGCCGGCTTGGTCGAACTGGCGTTTTTCGACACCAGATGCTCGGAACCGGCCGGCTCGTACCAGAACTGGCCCTTCTTGTAAGTGATGGCCTGTTCGCCTTTGACTTGGGAAATCACTTCGCCGTCGAGCACGTAAGCCATCGCAATGCCTTCGTGCTTATGGGCGATCGAGGATTGCCCGGGCTGGTAGTCGACTTCGATCATCATGGCTTTCTTGCCGGGGGCGTTTTTCAGCAGTTGTTCCTGCAGGACGGTGATTTTTTCGGATGGGTCGTGAGCCATTGCCGAGGCGGAGAGGGTGAAGGCGAGGGCAGCGGCGACGAGGTGCAGGGCTTTCATGGCGGGTTACCTGTGATGGTTGGGGTGTGCTCACAGTAGGCCGCAATGTGGCCGGTTCAAACGGCCAATATTCGCAAAGATCAGGTGACCAATTCTGGTTCAAAAGCAAAGATCGCAGCCTTCGGCAGCTCCTACAGGGGAACGCATTCCAGAGTAGG
>NZ_WBRZ01000049.1:0-25129 GCF_008923895.1 Pseudomonas sp. GXM4 | reverse complement strand
GGCTCGCTCCCACAGGGGAATGCATTTCAAATGTGGGAGCGAGCCTGCTCGCGAAGAGGCCATCAAATACTCCGAAAAATCCGCATCAGATCAACCCTGCTCCTGCTCATAACGATCCAGCGTATCACTGGCAATCTCCCGCCCCAGGGCGATCAACTCCGGCGCCTTGTAGAACTCGAAAAACCGGCACACCCGCTTCGGCACGTTGATCAGGATATCCGGCGGATACCCGGCAATCTTGTACTGCGCCAGTGAGGTCTGCATCACCTCGAAACTCTGGTTGATCAGATCCAGCAACGACGCTGGCCCGACGTTATCGATGATGAACGAACCGGTGGCGGATTTCGGCGCGCCTTCGCGTTCCGGAGCGGCAGCCGGTTGCTGGCTTTCCGGTTCGACGCCTTCGAGCCACGGGTTGATCTCCGCCGCCTCGGCGCGCAACGCTTCCTGTTCCAGCTTCAACAATTGCTCGGCCTGTTTACGCCGGAATGGCAACTTCGAACCCATGGATTTGATCAGACTGTCGAAGCGCGAACGGAACGCCGCTGGCCGCTCGATCACCGGCAACTTGTACTGGCGCTGATTGGTGGCGTTGAGGTTGACCGCGATGATCAGGTCGCAATGGCTCGATACCACCGGAACGATCGGCAACGGATTGAGAATGCCGCCGTCGACCAGCATGCGGTTGCCCTGCATCACCGGGGTAAACAGGCTGGGAATCGCCGCCGAGGCGCGCATGGCCTGATGCAGGCAGCCTTCCTGAAACCAGATTTCCTGCTGATTGGTCAGGTCGGCGGCGACGGCGGTGTAGGGGATGCGCAGGTCTTCGATGTTGATCTCGCCGACTATCTTGCGAATCTGCCCGAAGACCTTTTCACCGCGAATCGCGCCGAGACGGAAACTCACATCGACCAGGCGCAGCACGTCGAGGTAATCAAGGCTTTCGATCCAGCGCCGGTACTCATCCAGTTTGCCGGCGGCATAGATCCCGCCGACCACCGCGCCCATCGAACAACCGGCAATGCAGGCGATGTCGTAGCCGCGTTTTTCAATTTCTTCGATAACGCCGATATGGGCATAGCCCCGGGCGCCACCGGAGCCCAGCACCAGTGCGACACGCTTTTTCATCAAACTTCCTCCCGACAAGCCTGCACAATGCACGCATCGGCCAAGCGGCTCAATCGCCAAGGTCGTTGCGCGAAGCGGTGACGTCGTTTTTCGTTCGCGGCGCACGCTTGCGCGCTATGCTCTGCGCCACGTGGTTTGACCGGTCAGCGAGGCACTTTTTCGCCGCTTGACCGTCTTACCTGCACGACTGTTGACCTACCTTGAGGTGTGAGTGATGAAAGCCTGGATCTGTGTACCGTTGATGGCTCTGGTTCTGGCCGGTTGCGCCGGCAAAACCGCGTACCGCGACAGCTGCGGCAGCCAACTCGACGCGGCCTGGCACGAACTGGACCTGGCCAAGGCTGAAGGCTTCGCCGGCACCGTCAGCTATTCCAAAGCGCTGTCGCTGCTGACCGCCGCCAAGACCCAGCAACAATTCGAAGGCTTCGAAGGCTGCAGCAAGAAAGCCGAGAAAGCCCGCTTCTACATCCGCGAATCCCGCGCAGGACGTTAAAAAAGCAGCTGCAAGTTTCAAGCTGCAAGCGGCAAGCTCAAAGCGACCCCATTCAGCTTGAAGCTTGTAGCTAGAAGCTCGCAGCTGTCTACGGAGTAGACCCTCATGATCGATCGCTTGGTGGCTCATGTTTTGAGCCTGGATGTGCGGCTGCTGGCATGTCAGGCGCGCTTGACTGCGCGCACTGATCCGGAGGCGTTGCATGATTTGCGCACTACGGTGCGGCGCTTGCGCAGTATGTTGCGGCCGTTGCGCGGCTTGCCGGGTGTCGAGCAACTGGAGGCGGCAGCGTCTGCGGTGGGCGATCTGACCACACCGTGGCGCGATCGCGAAGTGCTCGCGGCGTATCTGCTCAAGCATGATCAACCGGAGGCTGCACAGCATCGTCTGGCGCAAATGGCTGAAGCGTATCCGGCGCTGGCGGCGAGTGCGGAACTGGCTTCGCTGCTGATGATTCTTGACGCCTTTCCACGATTTTTGCGCGCGTCCCAGCGTCAGGGGCTGCTCAAGGATCTGGATAAGCGCATTGAAAAACGCTTGGGCAAACAATGGCAGAAGCTCGACGCGGCGCTGCACGATCCCGCCCATGACCGCCATCGTCTGCGCCTGCTGATCAAGCGCGTGCGCTATGGCATCGAAGCTTATCCCGAGCTGGATCGCTTGCCGAAACCGGCTTACAAACGCCTGAAATCGGCGCAAGGCGCACTGGGCGACTGGCACGATTGCTGGCAATGGCTGGCCCGCGCCGAACAGGAAGCCGATCTGCAACCGTGCGTGGCCACCTGGCAGGCAGGGTTGATCAACGCAGAGCTGAAGGCCGATCAAGTGCTGGAAAAGCTCAGCGCTACGTGTTTCAAACACTCCTGAAGATGGCTCTGTTCCCCTGTGGGAGCGAGCCTGCTCGCGAAGGGGCCGTGTCAGTCGCAATCGTTGTCGACTGATCGACCGCTTTCGCGAGCAGGCTCGCTCCCACAAGGTGATTTGTCGCTTGAAGGAATCGGGCCAAGGCCTATCTGTCAGCCCATTTGACCGGAATAGACGCTGCGCCGCCGCCCGGGGCTGGGTAAGATCCGCGCATTCCTTTCTCGTTTTCCGAGGTTGCCATGCGCTTTTGCGATCTGCTCGATGCTGTCCGCCAACAACCTGAAGTAATCATCCCCGCCGAATGGGGGCAGGGCCGTGCGAGTTTTGGCGGGCTGGTGGCCGCGCTGCAATTTGAAGCCATGCGCGCCAGGGTGCCGACGGAGCGCCCCGTGCGTTCGCTGGCGATTACCTTTGTCGGTCCGGTCGAGCCGGAGGTGCCGGTGAGTTTCGAAGTCGATGTGCTGCGTGAAGGCAAAGCGGTCAGTCAGGTGTTGGGTCGCGCCATGCAAAATGGCCAAGTGGTGACGATCATTCAGGGCAGCTTCGGTGCCTCGCGGCCTTCGGAAGTCGCCGTCGAAGCCTACCCGGCGCCGACCATGAAACACTGGGACGAATGCCAGGAGCTGCCCTACATCAAAGGCGTGACCCCGGAATTCATGCGCCATCTGGCGATGCGCTGGAGCGTCGGCGGTATTCCGTTCTCCGGCACGGCGTCGCGCTTGATGGGCGGCTGGGTGCGGTTGCGTGGGGATGTCAAAGAGGAGCCGGTCAACGAGGCGCATCTGCTGGCGCTGGTGGATGCCTGGCCGCCGGCGCTGTTGCCGTATCTGAAGAAACCGGCACCGGGTAGTACGCTGACCTGGACCATTGAATTCGTGCAGCCGTTACACGACTTGAGCACGCTGGATTGGTGCCAATACCTGGCCGACATCGAGTACGCAGCCGACGGCTACGGCCATGTCGCCGCGAAGTTGTGGAGTGCGAAAGGGGAGTTGATTGCCATGAGTCGGCAGACCGTGACGATCTTCGCCTGACTCAATGCCGACGGTGGCGCTCACGCCAGGCGCGGCACCAGCCACCGCTGAGAAAGAACCGTGGGAAGGTCAGAAACTGCTCGACCAGCAAACGTGACACGGCATCTTTGCGATCACTGAACGGCTCGGAGGCTTGCGCCTCCAGGCCGTGACCGTGGCGCTGCAGACCCAGCGCCGCGATGATACCGATCACGCCGATGGCGACGCTGGCCAGACTCAGGCTGAACACTCCCGACACGATCAACAGAAACGCCACAATGAACAACGGCACGGCAATCAAGTGCAGGACCAGATTGGTCGGATGCTGATGATTGCCCGGGTAGGCGCGCCATTGCCACGCGGGAAGGTTGGGGTGACGTTTGCCCATGTTTGCTACTCCTCGATCCATGTTGAACTTCATGGTTGAAGAATAGGCCCGGGCGCGGAGGGCGGCGAATCAAGGTTGGCTATTGAGTTGATAGCGGCAATGGCAAAAATTGATGTCGCCTGAGCGGACGCCATCGCGGGCAAGCCCGCTCCCACAGTGTGCTCGGTGTACGCACAATTGTTGATTGTAGAAAATCCCTGTGGGAGCGGACTTGCCCGCGAAGAGGCCATCAGAGTTTCAACTGACCTATCGCCTTGTTCAACTCCCCGGCCAATGTCGCCAACTCGTTACTGGTCGTCGCCGAATCCACTGTCTGCTGCACGGTGTTCTCAGTCACATCACGAATACTCACCACGGCGCGATTCATCTCTTCGGCAACCTGACTCTGCTGTTCCGCCGCCACGGCAATCTGCGTGTTGCTTTCACGCATCTGCGCCACCGCCCCGGTGATTTCCGCCAGCGCCGCGCCAGCCTCCTGCGCCTGCTGCACGCAGTCGTCGGCCTTGTACGAACTCTCCTGCATGAAATCCACCGCATCGCGGGTGCCGGCCTGCAACGCGGCGATCATGCCGGTGATCTCGTCGGTGGACGCCTGCACGCGCTTGGCGAGGTTGCGCACTTCATCGGCGACCACGGCAAAGCCGCGACCCATCTCCCCGGCACGGGCCGCTTCGATCGCCGCATTCAGCGCGAGCAGATTGGTTTGTTCAGCGATGCTGTGAATCACGCTGACCACGCCGTTGATCTTCTGACTGTCCTCGGCCAGGCGTTGAATCATTTCTGCCGTCTGCTGCACGCCGCTGGACAACCCGGCAATCGATTGCTGCACGCGCGCCACCACCTGCTGACCGCTTCCAGCGAGACCATCGGCGGTTTTCGACAGATCGCGGGTGGCGCCGGCGTGTTGCGCGATGTGATAAACGGTGGCGGTCATTTCGTTGATCGCGGTGGCAGCCTGGTCGGTTTCGCTTTGCTGGCCGAGCATGCCGTGGCGCACATCATTCATGCTCGAGGCCAGCCGCGCAGCGCCGTCATCCAGTTGTCGCGCGGTGCTGGCAACGGTGGTTACGACGCGTTGATAGCCGGCCTGCATGGCGTTGAAGGCATTGGCCATCTGCCCGACTTCGTCCTTGCCCACCAGCGGCACACGAGCGGAGAGGTCGCCGGTTTTTTCAACGTGCAGCATCACGTCTTTCAACGTGTTGAGCTGGCTGAGCAGAAAGCGGATCAACAGTTGCGAGGCGCCGAGCATCGCCAGCATCAGGACGAAGACCGCCGATGCATAGTTGGCGAAACGCTCGCTGAACACCTGGCTCAGGCTCGGGGCGGAGGCGATGACCGCCACTTGTTCGCCGTCGGCACGGCTGAACACTTCGGCGCCGATCAACGGGTCGTCACCGAACAGTGGCATTTCATTGATGACGTTCCAGCCGTTGCTGCCGCTGATTTCCAGCAGCGGTTGATCATTGAGACGCGGCGCTTCACCGCGCTTGAAGGTCAGCACCTGAGCGGACTTGGGCAACGGTTGCCCGGTCGGCCAGGCCTTGAGCAACTGCGCCTGCGCCTGTGCGGACACCTGCGCGGCGTGGCTGCGGGCCTGTTGTTCGAGATGCACGGCGTACAGTACGAGCAGCAGGGTGGTGACAAAGGCGACCGCGTTGACCGCCCAGAATTTATATTTCAGCGAGATGTTGCTAAGCCAGGCACCCATGGAGGTCTTCTCTGATAGCGGAAACAGTTTTGGCAAGGTGCCATTATTGTGCCGCTATGCAGATTCGGGAGTTTTGATATGAATCAACAGATGCCGAGATCTATTGTGGGAGCGAGCCTGCTCGCGAAAGCGCTGCGTCATTCAGCCCATTTGTGGCTGATCCACCGCCTTCGCGAGCAGGCTCGCTCCCACAGGGGAGGTGTGCAGTCAGGTGAGAATGGGGAGTTTAAAGAACGCCCGGGCACACGCGGTGGTATGCGCGGCCAGCGCTTCCTCGGTCTCGCCGCGATGCAACGCCACCTCGCGCAACACGTCGGTCAGATACGCCGGTTCGTTGCGGCCGCTTTTCGGCTTCGGCCGCAACGTGCGCGGCAGCAGATACGGTGCGTCGCTTTCCAGCATCAGCCGTCCCGGCTTGATCTCTTTCACCAGCGGATGCAGATGCGTGCCCCGGCGTTCGTCGCAGATCCAGCCGGTGATGCCGATGTGCAGATCCAGATCGAGGTAGCTGAATAAGGCCTTTTGCTCGCCAGTGAAGCAGTGCACCACCGCCGCCGGCAGTTGATCGCGGAAGTCCTTGAGGATCTCCAGCAGGCGCTGGCTGGCATCGCGCTCGTGCAGGAACACCGGCAATTGCAGCTCGACGGCCAGCGCCAGGTGTTCTTCCAGGACCTTTTCCTGTTGCGGGCGCGGGGAGAAGTCGCGGTTGAAATCCAGCCCGCATTCGCCCACCGCGACGACGCTGGATTCGTTCAACAGACTGCGCAGGCGACGAGCACTGTCAGCGTTCCAGTCGCTGGCCGAATGCGGGTGAATACCGGCGGTGGCGAACAGCCGTTGGCCGCTTTCGTCCAATTGCTGGCACAGTTCCAGCGCCTGCTCGCTGCCCTCGACGCTGGTGCCGGTCAGCACCAGTTGGCAGACGCCGGCGGCGTAGGCGCGGTCGAGCACAGCCTGGTGTTTGTCGGCGAAACTGGGGTTGGTCAGGTTGACGCCGATATCGATGAGTTGCATGGTGCTACCTCGGGCCGAAGGCTGGAAAGCATATCAGAGCTGTAGATTTATAAGAAAAGCCAAGAACTACAAAGACTTATGGCTGTCTGTTGAGGCCGCGAAGAACTCCGGGGTGGCGACGATGCCATCACTGTGCCAGTCTCTCGCACTTTACCAGCGCTCAGAGCGCTCTGTTTTCGTCGGTGATGTCGTCTTTTTTGCGACGAATCGCCCCGTATTCTTTTCGGAGAGTGGATGCATCGTCCCTCGGTTCTGCTGCTGTTGTGTGCTGCGTTGCTGCTGCCGATGACGGCGGTCGCGCGCCTGCCCGGGCCGCTGCAAGCCGTGCCGGCGAGCAAGGTTCGCGACCTCTCGGACATTCGCAGCAGCCGTGTGTTGCGGGTGTTGGTCAATCAGAGCCGCAACAGCTCCGGCGAGGTCCAGGGCCAGGCCATCGGTGTCGAGTACCACCGACTGCGCGCGTTCGAGCAATATCTCAATGGCCATGCTCGCGACGGCCAGGAAGTCACCCTCAAGATCATTCCCAAAGCCAAGGATCAGTTGCTCGGCGCCTTGCAACGCGGCGAAGGCGATATGGTCGCGCCCGGTGAATTGCTCGATTTGCCATCGGGCTATGCGGTGGCCAGCAGTGAACCGATTGCCAGCAACGTGCCGCTGGTGCTGGTCGGCATCAAGGGCCAGCGCCGTTACACCAAGGTCGAGCAACTGTCCGGCAAAACCCTGGCGCTGCCCACCGGTAGTGCGGCGGGGGAGGTGGTCAGTCAGCTCAACCAGAAACTGGCGCTGCACAAACTGGCGCCGATCAACATCGAATGGGTCGACCCGACGCTGGCGGTGGAGGATGTGCTGGAGATGGTTCAGGGCGGGATTTTCCACCTGACCATCGTCGAGCAACCGATTGCCGAGCGCTGGGGCAAGATCCTGCCGAAGCTGCGACTTGATCGGCAACTGAGCCTCGGCGAGCCGGGCGAGGAGCATTGGTTCGTGCGTCGCGATGCATCGATGTTGCGCGCGAGCATCGATCGCTTCCTCACCGGTTACAAGAGACCGTCGGACGAAGACGCCGCGTTCCTGCGCATCTATCGACGCCTGTATCAAGTACACAATCCGCTGGCCAAGGCCGATCGTCAGCGTTTGGAAAAACTCCGTCCGACCCTGCAGAAGCATGCCGACGCGCAAAACATGGACTGGCTCAATCTGGCGGCGCTGGCGTTCAAGGAATCGCGTCTGCAGCCCAACGCTCGCAGCGGCAGCGGTCCGACCGGGCTGATGCAGATCACCCCGTCCGCCGCGCAACGGGTCGGCGTGAGCAATATCCAGAATCTCGATGCGAATGTGCAGGCCGGCGCCAAGTACCTGGCGATGATCCGCCGCAAGTTCTTCAGCAGCCCGAAACTCAACGAGCGTGAGCGCATGGCGTTCACCCTCGCCGCTTACAACATCGGGCCCGAGCGCGTGCAGGGCATGCGCGCCGAAGCCCGCCGCCGTGGTCTCAATCCCAACCAGTGGTTCTTCCAGGTCGAGCGCATCGCCATGGAGCAGGTGGGGATGGGCGCCGTCAGCTATGTTAATAGCGTGAACAAGTATTACCTGGCATTCGACCGGGAGCGTGAGTCGCTCGAGCCCCGGCAGCAGAAAGTGGTCACTCGGAAATAATCTAACAATTCGATTGTTATGGCGAAATTTTTGCGCTTTAAACATGAAATAAACTGATTAATATAGCGACCAACCCAAACACACAAACACTTCTGCACAACAAGGAATGCACCATGAGCTCTCTGATCAACAAGGTTCTGTTCACCCGCGCCGGTTACGGCCTGACTGTCCTGCGCATTGCTGTCGGCGTGATCTTCGCCGCCCACGGTTCGCAGAAACTCTTTGGTCTGTTCGGTGGTTACGGCCTGGCCGGCACGGCGCAATGGATGGAAAGCATCGGCTTGACCCCGGGCTACCTGATGGCCTCGCTGGCTGGCGGTACCGAGTTCTTCGCCGGTCTGGCGCTGATCATCGGCCTGCTGGCACGCCCGGCGGCACTCGGTCTGGCGTTCCTCTCGCTGGTTGCGATCTTCTCCGTGCACATCGGTAACGGTTTGTTCATGGCCAACAACGGTTACGAGTTCGCCCTGGCTCTGTTGGCCGGCAGCATCGCGGTACTGATCGAAGGTGCCGGCAAGCTCTCGGCGGATCGCGCCATCGCCGGTTGAAGGCTCTGGCTCAAGGCAAAGGCCCGCATTGCGCGGGCCTTTTTTTGTTGTGGGGGATTCTTGACACTGGTCGGTCACGTTCTCTAGGATGTTGCCCATGCGCCGATTTAAACAGCTACTTGCGGGGCGCCAGGTGACTTCTACAATTACCGTCAGAAGCCGGAACAGGGCTTCGAAATACCGCTAAAGCGCTGGTTCGGTGTTGCCTCTCACCTGCCATGCAGACTTTTGAGGCAGAGACACGACACGATGAACGCACTACGCCCTCCAGCACGTCCCGCGCCGATCACGGCACATGTCACCCAGCGCAACCCGAAAATCCTTCTTGGCGGCAAACACCAGCCGACGCTGTTGCGTTATCTCGATGGCTGGCCACGTCGCAGCGGCGGTCCTGCCGCGTTCCTGATCCAGTTTGTCGATGACGGCGAGTCGCTGGCGCGTTTCGCTACGGACAGCTTCGATCTGGCAGTGATTCAGGCGCCGAGCGCAGAAGATGCGCCGGAGATGATCAAGCAACTGACCCGCGTAGCGCGGCAGGGCCTGATCACTCGGCGCTGATTGGTCTTACGGATATTCAATCGCCACGATATACACGAACTGCTCGCCGGTCGGCGTCTGCACCCGCACTTCTGCGTCGAGTGCCTTACCGATCAGCGCGCGGGCCAGCGGCGAGTCGATACTGATCAAGCCGAGTTTGAGGTCCAGTTCATCGGGGCCGACGATGCGGTAGCGCGATTGCTTGCCGTCTTCGTCTTCGATGGTTACCCAGGCGCCGAAATAGACTTTGTTCGGGTCGCTGGGTTTTTCGCTGACCACCTTGAGCGCTTCCAGGCGTTTGGTGAGAAAGCGCACGCGGCTGTCGATTTCCCGCAGCATCTTCTTGCCGTAAGTGTATTCGGCGTTTTCCGAACGATCACCCTGCGCCGCCGCTTCACTCACCGCCTGGGTGACCTGCGGGCGACGCACATGCCACAACTCATGGAATTCGGCGCGCATCCGCGCTTCACCCTCGGGGGTGATCAGCGCGGTGCCGGCGGTGCGGGGAGGGCGATAACGACTCATGGCGACTTCTTGTGATTAAGACCGCTTGAGTCTATCAACCCTCGCGCAACACTGTCAGCGGGCTGGCGTTCAGCGCCCGGCGAGTGCCGAACACACCGGCGCCACCAATCAGCACGGCGCCAATCAACGGCAGCACCAGCAGCCATGGATGCGGATGCCATGGCAGATCGAAGGCGAAGCGGTACAGCACCAGACTGACCACCTCCGAACCGATCGCCGCGAGCAGACCGCTGACCGCACCCAACAAACCGAATTCGATACGCCGCGCCTTGATCAGCAACTGCCGCTCGGCGCCCAGCGCGCGTAATAGCGCACCCTGGCGGATTCGTTCATCCAGCGTCGCTTGCAGACCGGAGAACAGCACGGCCATCCCCGCAGCCAGAACAAACAACAACACATATTCCACCGCCAGGGTGACCTGAGCGAGGATGCTGCGCAGCTGTTCGAGCAACGCTTCGACCTGCAGGATGGTCACCGCCGGGAAGGTCCGCGACAGCTCGACGATCTGCTGATCATGCCCTGGCGCCAGGTAGAAACTGGTCAGGTAGGTCGCGGGCAGATCCTTCAAGGTGCCGGGCTGGAAGATCATGAAGAAGTTCGGCTGGAAGTTGTCCCAGTTGATTTCGCGCAGGCTGGTGACCTTCGCTTCGCGATTGACCCCGCCGACGCTGAATACCATGTGATCGCCGAGTTTGAGTTTCAGGCTTTCGGCCACCTTGCCTTCCACCGAAACCCCCGGCACGTCGTCGGACGGCTGGCCGCTCCACCACGAGCCGGCGGTGAGCTTGTTGCCCGCCGGCAGATCCGCCGCCCAGGTCAGGCTCAGGTCACGCTGGATGGCGCGGTCACCGGCGGAGTCCTTGCTGACGATTTGCTGCACCGCCTCGCCATTGATGCTGATCAACCGACCCGGCACCACCGGATACAACGGCGCCGCTTGCGCCGACACCTTGATCAGGTGATCGGCGAAGGCCTGTTTGTCCGCCGGGAGGATATTCAGCGCGAAATAGTTCGGCGCGTTTTTCGGTAGCTGGTTTTGCCAGGTGTCGAGCAGTTCGCCGCGCAGCAGTGCGATCAGCGCCATCGACAACAGGATCAGACCGAACGCCAGCGACTGCCCGGCCGCCGCCAATGGATGCCGCAACAACTGGCCAAGGCCCAGACGCCATGGCAACGAGGCGCGGGCGAGCATCCGGCGCAAGCTTTGCAGCAGCAACAACAGCAGGCCGCCCAGCACCAGCGCGGCGACCACGCCACCGCCGAGCAGGGCGAAGGTCAGCAGCAGGTCGAGGCTCAGACGCCACATGATCAGGCCCAGCGCACCCAGCGCCGCGCCGTAGACCATCCACGTACTTGAGGGGATCGGCAGCATGTCGCGGCGCAATACCCGCAGCGGCGGCACGCGACCCAGTGCAGCCAAAGGCGGCAAGGCAAAACCGGCCAGCGCAACCAGCCCGGTGCCAATCCCGGCCATCGCCGGAAACAGCCCGCCCGGTGGCACGTCACTTGGCAGCAAATCATGCAGCAGGGCGAACAGCCCCAGTTGCGCCAGCCAGCCGAGCAGCGCGCCACTGACGGCGGCAACCAGGCCGAGCACGGTCAGTTGCAGGCTGAACAGCACCATGGTTTCCCGGCGCGACAAGCCGAGGCAGCGCAGCAAGGCACTGGCGTCGAAACGTCGACTGGCGAAACGGTTCGCCGACAACGCCACGGCTACGCCAGCCAGCAATACCGCAACCAGACTGGCCATGTTCAGGTAGCGCTCGGCCTTGCCCAGCGCGCCGCCAATCTGTCGGTTGCCGTCGCGGGCATCCTGGATTCGCTGGTTTGCAGCGAGGCCCGGTTTGATCAATTCACGATAGGTTTCCAGCGTCTGCGGTTCACCGCGCCACAGTTCTCGATAGCTTACCCGGCTGCCCGGTTGCACCACGCCGGTGGCGGTGAGGTCGTCAAGATTGATCAGCACCCGTGGCGTCAGGCTGTAGAAGTTGCCGGCTCGATCCGGCTCGTAGGTCAGCACGCGGGTCAGCTTCAAGGTCTTCATGCCGACGTCGATGCTGTCGCCGATCTTCAGATCCAGCGCAGTCAACAGACGCGCCTCGACCCAGGCTTCACCGGGTTGCGGTTCGCCGCCGACTTCTTCCTGGGCAAAGGGTGCGGGCGCGCTCTTCAGCTCGCCACGCAATGGATAGGCACGGTCGACGGCTTTGATGCTGGATAACTGAATGCCGTTGTCGGTGGCAATGACGCTGGAAAACTCCACCACTTGTGCATGATTGAGGCGCAGTTCGGTGCCGCTGCGGATTTGCTCCTCGCGGGCTGGCGAGCTGCCTTCAAGGACCAGATCGGCACCGAGAAACTCGGTCGCGCGCAGCATCATCGCGCCGTTGAGGCGGGCGCCGAAGTAGCCGATCGCGGTGCTCGCCGCGACGGCCACCACCAGCGCAAAGAACAACACGCGCAATTCTCCGGCGCGGGCATCGCGCATGAGCTGGCGCAGGGCAAGACTGAACAGACGCAACAGCGGCAGACGTGCCATCAAGGCTCCAGAGGGGCGACCAGCAGCCCGGCTTCAAGACGGATCAGGCGCCGGCAGCGATGGGCCAGGCGTTCGTCGTGGGTCACCAGCACAAGGGTGGTGCCGCGTTCCTTGTTCAATTCGAACAGCAAGTCGCTGATGCGCTCGCCGGTGTGGCTGTCGAGGTTGCCGGTCGGCTCGTCGGCGAACAGCACGTCCGGTTCGGCGGCGAAGGCGCGGGCGATGGCCACGCGCTGCTGTTCACCACCGGAGAGCTGGCGCGGCGAGTGGGTCAGGCGCTGGCCGAGGCCGACGCGCTGGAGCAATTGCGTGGCGCGCTCGCGGGCATCTTTGCGGCCATCGAGTTCAAGCGGCAGCATGACGTTTTCCAGCGCATTGAGGCTGTCGAGCAACTGAAACGACTGGAAGACAAACCCGACGTGCTCGGCACGGATTCGTGCGCGCTGGTCTTCGTCGAGATTGCTCAGGCCCTGGCCGGCGAGGGTGACTTCGCCGCTGCTCGGCAGGTCGAGACCGGCGAGCAGGCCGAGGAGGGTGGATTTGCCGGAACCGGACGCGCCGACGATGGCCAGGCTGTCGCCCTTGTTCAGTTCCAGGCTGAGTTCGTGCAGGATAGTCAGTTCACCTTCCGCGCTAGGAACCACTTTGCTGAGGTTCTTCGCGGTGAGAATGCTTGCGCCCATGGAGAATCCGATGCGTGTATGGTTTTTGAGTGCTGGCCTGGCCTTGATGTGCATGGCCCAGAACGCAGCGGCGGGTACTGTCCTGATCGTTGGCGATAGTATCAGCGCCGGTTTCGGCCTGGATACCCGTCTGGGGTGGGTGTCGCTGCTCGAGCAGCGGCTCAAACAGGAGGGTTTCGACGATAAAGTGGTCAACGCCTCGATCAGTGGCGACACCAGTGCCGGAGGCCAGGCGCGGCTGCCGGCGCTGCTTGCAGAGCATAAGCCGGAGTTGGTGATCCTCGAGCTGGGTGGCAATGACGGCCTGCGCGGGATGCCGCCAACGCAATTGCAACAAAATCTTGCCTCGATGATCGACAGCTCGCGGCAGAGCGGCGCGAAAGTGCTGCTGCTCGGCATGCAGTTGCCACCCAATTATGGCAAGCGCTACACCGATTCGTTCGCCGAGGTTTACGGCAAGCTCGCCGAGGAGAAAAACATCCCGTTGGTGCCGTTTTTTCTCGAAGGTGTCGGTGGTCATCCGGACCTGATGCAGGCCGACGGTCTGCACCCGGCTGCCGGGGCTCAGGGCAAGTTGCTGGAAAATGTCTGGCCGACGCTAAAACCGCTGTTATGAGGCTTTTCTAGAGGCAGGCTTTCGGCTAATGTGGCGCCCCCTAATTTGGAGCCCCCGATGCCGCGTCCTGCCTGGTCCCTGTTTGCCTACCAACTGATCGAGCCTGACGAGCAGCTGGATCTGTTCGCCTGCCAGGAAGTGCGGGTGCATCTGGTGACGCGGCAGCTGGAACTCGGTGGCTCGGCCGATCGCACGCTGTGCGGCACTCTGCTGCCGGCGCAACCGCGCTGGTCGAATGTTGATCGGCGGGTGTTCCAGGATCAGCGTCTGTGCTCGCTGTGCCGGGCGATTCTCGAATCGCAGAAGCGCGGCACCTCGCCGATCTGGCCTGAGCTGCGATTCGAACTCTGAGCGCTGAAGATCAAAGTGTGGGAGCGAGCCTGCTCGCGAAGGGGTTTTATCAATCGACATTTATGGTCGCTGACATACTGCTTTCGCGAGCAGGCTCGCTCCCACCTTGAAAGCACCCCGTCGCCAATAGCGGTGCTACCTCCCCGAATTCCCAAGCCGCGGTGTACAATCGCGCTCTTATACCCTTGATGATCATGCGAAGGATTTTCCGGATGTTGCCGCGCTTTCCTGCCGTCACCCGCTGCCTGTCACTTGCCGCCCTGTGTGTGGCCGGTCCCGTTGCTGCATTGGAGCTTCCCCTGCCACCACCCGGCGAGGACATCGTCGGCCAGGTGCAGGTGATCAAAGCCAAGTACGAAGACACCTTCGCCGACCTGGGCACCACCTACGATCTGGGCTATTCGGAAATGGTTGCGGCCAACCCGGGCATCGATGCCTGGCTGCCGGGCGCCGGTACCGAGATCGTCCTGCCGACGCGCTTCATCCTGCCGCCTGGCCCGCGTGAAGGCATCGTCATCAACCTCGCCGAATACCGTCTCTATTACTACCCGAAAGGCCGTGACGTGGTGTACACCTTCCCGCTGGGTATCGGCCGTGAAGGCTGGGGCTCGCCGATCGCGCACACCTCGATCATCGCCAAGACACCGAACCCGACGTGGACGCCTCCGGCCTCGATCAAGGCCGAACACGCCGCTGACGGTGATCCGCTGCCGAATGTGGTGCCGGCCGGTCCTGATAACCCGCTGGGGCCGTTCAAGTTCACCCTCGGCACGCCGGGCTACCTGATCCACGGTTCGAACAAGAAGTTCGGCATCGGCATGCGCACCAGCCATGGTTGCTTTCGCATGTTCAACAACAACGTGTTGGAGATGGCCGGCATGGTCCCGGTCGGCACCTCGGTGCGCATCATCAACGACCCGTACAAGTTCGGTCGCAGTGGCGGCAAGGTCTATCTGGAAGCGCACACGCCGCTCGACGACAAGGGCAATCCGTCGGTAGTCGACAAGCACACCGCGGTAATCAACGCGATGCTCAAGCGTGAAGACATCACCAGCAACCTGCGCATGAACTGGGATGTGGTGCGTGATGTGGTTGCCGCCGAAGACGGCCTGCCGGTAGAGATCGCCGTGCCGAATACCTCGGCGCCAATGGTGAGCAGTGCACCGATCGACCTGCAGCAATAAGAGCTGATCGAAACCCGCCGATGCGTGCAGCGTCGGCGGGTTTTTTATTGCCCGGAGAAAAGCACCGGGCACAAAAAAGCCGACCCGGAAAACCGGATCGGCTCGATAACAATCCCGAGGGATTATTACTTGCGGCTAGCTTTTTCCAGCATGCGCAGAGCACGCTCGTTAGCTTCGTCAGCAGTCTGTTGTGCTTTTTGAGCAGCAGCCAGAGCTTCATCAGCTTTACGGTAAGCTTCGTCTGCACGAGCCTGGGAGCGAGCAGCTGCGTCTTCAGTAGCGGTCAGACGTGCTTCGGTTTCTTTCGATGCGCTGCTGCAACCGGTAGCCAGAACTGCGGCCAGAGCCAGAGCAGAGAATTTCAGAACGTTGTTCATCGTGTTCCCCTTCAAGGACTTTCAAATTAAGTGGCTGTCTCCTCACGATTGAGGAAATAGCCGGCGTACATACTACCCATTACTTGTAGTAAGTAAACTGACGTAGCGCAAGAAGCAAAAAAAATTGTAGGCGTTGATTCTTTTTCGAGCAACTTTTAACTGCGCTGTATAAAAAATATCCAGCTGCAAGCCCCGGCGTGAGCGACTCAAACGGAAAAAGTTCCCGCCCTCGTGCGCTGTTTTTGCGACTTCGGCTAAAGTCTTTCTAAATGAATTCGTCCACACTTTTGTTCAGGTTCTGCGAAGCGCTTCGCGTATCTTTGTTGATGTACAGGTGACTTTAAAAAAGGTCGCACGTCTTAAGTCTCAACATTCCGGCAATGTTCAGGCAAACGGCACGCAAAGATTGTCTTGCGGCCGAACCTGCGACCATCGATGCCAATGCACGCAAACCATCCGATGACGAGCGTACCTTGAGCATTTTCGCCAATGGTGCCTACTATTCAGCAGGTGTCAGATTGCGCGAGATCGGTGTGGCTCTTCTCAGTGTCCATCAGGCACGGGGTGGCGTAGATGTTCCTTCGCCGGAAAAACATCGGTAAGGTAGGGGTCACAATTCAAGACCCGCGAGGAGTAGTGATGAGCGAGGCGTTGTCCATCCACCATGACCAGGCTGGTCATCAATTCGAGACCACTGTGGACGGTCATCGTGCTTACCTGACCTACATGGATCTGGGCAAGCAGACCCTGGATATCTATCGCACCTTCGTGCCCAACGCCCTGCGCGGCCGTGGCATTGCCGCAGCGCTGACTGAACGCGCGCTGCAATACGCCGAAGAAATGGGCTACACGGTGATCCCGTCATGCTCCTACGTCGAGCGCTATATGGAACGTCATCAGCGCCGCGCTGCGAAGATTTGAACCGCACACACAAAAACGCCGGACAATGTCCGGCGTTTTTTTATGCGCGTAAAACGCAGCTTACGTGCGCTGACGCTTCGGCAATACGTCCTTGAGCTTGGCGTGCATGCTGCGCAAGGTGTTTTCGGTGGCGGACCAATCGATGCAGGCATCGGTGACCGACACGCCGTATTGCAGGTCGGCGAGATCTTTCGGGATTGCCTGGCAGCCCCAGTTCAAATGGCTCTCAACCATCAGGCCGATGATCGACTGGTTGCCTTCGAGGATCTGGTTGGCGACGTTTTCCATCACCAGCGGTTGCAGGGCCGGGTCCTTGTTGGAGTTGGCGTGGCTGCAATCGACCATGATGTTCGGCTTGATCTTCGCCTTGTTCAGCGCCTGCTCGCACAGCGCCACGCTGACCGAATCATAGTTCGGCTTGCCATTACCGCCGCGCAGCACCACGTGACCGTAGGCGTTGCCTTTGGTGGTAACGATCGACACGCCACCTTCCTGGTTGATGCCGAGGAAACGGTGCGGGCTGGACACCGACTGCAAGGCGTTGATCGCCACGGTCAGGCCGCCATCGGTGCCGTTCTTGAAGCCGACCGCCGAGGACAGGCCGGAAGCCATTTCGCGGTGAGTCTGCGATTCGGTGGTACGCGCGCCGATGGCCGACCAGCTGATCAGATCCTGCAGATACTGCGGGGAGATCGGGTCGAGGGCTTCGGTGGCAGTCGGCAGGCCTTTCTCGGCCAGGTCGAGCAGCAACTGACGACCGATGTGCAGACCGTCCTGGATCTTGAACGAGTCGTCCAGATACGGATCGTTGATCAGACCTTTCCAGCCGACGGTGGTACGCGGCTTCTCGAAATACACACGCATGACCAGATACAGCGTGTCGGAGACTTCCTCGGCGAGCACCTTGAGTCGATCGGCGTATTCGTGGGCAGCCTTGATGTCGTGAATCGAGCACGGGCCGATCACGACGAACAGACGGTGGTCGGTGCCATCGAGAATGTTGCGAATGACTTCGCGGCCCTTGGTGACGGTGCGCAGGGCGGCGTCGCTCAGGGGGATATCACGCTTGAGCTGATCGGGAGTGATCAGGGTCTCGTTAGAGGCGACGTTTAGGTCGTTGATCGGTAAATCAGCCATCGTTTACTCGTCAGGTCACGGGTGCCGGCCGCCAGCGATCCCCGCGCGGCGGAGCACAGCAGATTTAGCGCGTCGGGGGAGCCGAACCTTAGCGCGTCAGAGGCGGCTCGACAATGGGCAAACCGTGCTTTAGTCCAGCGCTGGCTGCGCAAAAGCCTTGCGCAGGTTGTCGTGGGAGAACTCTTCGGCGTGCTTCTCGACCCATTGCAGGGCCAGCGCCTGACTATCCTGCAGATCGTCGTGGCTGTCCTGCATGCGCGAATAGCGTTCGATCTGACACACCTGCTCACCCATTCGCGCGCTGAACAGGGTCTGTTCATCAGTGAAAGCGATGCCCACCAGATAGCCTTTTTTACGCCGCAGACACCAGGCCACATAGCCCGGATAACAGAAGTCGGCATTCAGCGTCGGCATGCGCACTTGCAGCGCAGTGCCATGGCGCCAGGCGCGGTGGTAATTGCAAGCGATGCCGCCGAGGCTGATAGTGTGCAGCTGTTGTCTGGAAATGCATTCAGGCTTGAGTAACGTCAATTCAACCGGCACTTCGTCCGGATGAGGAATGAAACGTCCCATGAGCACAGACTCCCTGTGTCGGCCATCTGACATTGTTTCCCCCAGTATAGTGGTCGAATCCGAGCTGACCGACTTCGACGCCGACCAGCGGCTGCTGGCGATGCGCGGGGTTTCTCTGGTGATCTTCACCAGCGTCGGCTGTGCCAGTTGTCGTTATGCCCGCGAGGTGTTGCCGGGATTGCCGCTGGCGATCGATCGGCTGTGCTGGATCGACGCCGGCAACAACGGCGGCCTGGTCGAGCGTTATCAGGTGTTTCATTTGCCGGCGCTGTTTGTGGTGCGCGACGGCGAGTTCTTTGGCGCAGTGCACAGCCGCCTGACGGTTGCCGAGCTCAACCAGGCAGTGGCACAGGCGCTGGGTCGAATTGCAGAGGAGTTGCCATGAGCGAGACAGTCAGCAAACCGGTGGTGGGAATTATTGGCACCGGTGCGATCGGCGGGTTTTACGGGGTGATGCTGGCGCGTGCCGGTTTCGATGTGCATTTCTTGTTGCGCAGCGAATTTTCCGCAGTGGCTGAGCGCGGTTTGCAAATCAACAGTGCGGTGCACGGCCCGTTGACGCTGCATCCGGCCAATGCCTATTCCGCTGCCGAAGACATGCCTCCCTGTGACTGGCTGCTGGTCGGCACCAAGACCACCAGCAACGCCGGTCTGGCCCCGGCGATCATTCAAGCGGCCAAACCTGATGCAAAAGTGCTGTTGCTGCAGAACGGTCTGGGTGTCGAAGACAGCCTGCGACCACTGTTGCCGGATTCGCTGCATCTGCTCGGTGGTCTGTGCCTGATTTGCGTGCACCGCGAAGGGCCGGGGCAGATCACCCATCAGGCCCTTGGCGCGGTGAATGTCGGTTATCACAGCGGCTCGGCCATTGATGAAGTAGCGCGCATGGCGATCGTCGAGGAGGGCGCCGGACTGTTCCGTGCCGCCGGCATCGACTCGCAGGCGATGGCCAACCTGCATCAGGCGCGCTGGCAGAAACTGGTGTGGAATATTCCTTATAACGGACTTTCGGTATTGCTCGGCGCGGGAACCGAAGCGCTGATGGCTGATGCTGACAGCCGCCTGTCGATTCAGGCGTTGATGGCGGAAGTGGTGCAGGGCGCCCGGGCCTGTGGATACGAGATCCCGCCCGGCTATGCCGAGTACCTGTTCACCATGACCGAGAAAATGCCCGATTACTGGCCGAGCATGTACCACGACTTTGCACACAAACGCCCGCTGGAGCTGGAGGCGATCTACGCCCGGCCACTGGCGGCGGCGAAAGCGGCGGGGTGCGAGTTGCCGCGCATCGAGGCGTTGTATCGCCATTTGGGTTTTATCGGCCGACGCAATACCTGAGTCGGTTGTTCTGGGGGAAGGCATGGCCAATAACATCGATGACAAACTGGTGCTGGCGATTTCCTCGCGCGCCTTGTTCGACCTGAGCGAAAGCCACAAGGTCTACCTGTCGAGCGGCGTCGAAGCCTATCGGCAATATCAGATCGAGCACGAAGACGAAATCCTCGCGCCGGGCGATGCGTTCCCGCTGGTGGAAAAACTCTTGAGCCTGAACAGTCGCCTCGGCCGCGCGCGGGTCGAGGTGATTCTGGTCTCGCGCAACAGCGCCGACACCGGTCTGCGCGTGTTCAATTCGATTCATCATTACGGCCTGGCGATTTCTCGTGCGGCGTTCGTCGGCGGGCGCAGTCCGTATCCGTATCTGAAAGCGTTTGGCTGCGACCTGTTTCTCTCGACCCACGCCGAAGACGTGCGTGCCGCGCTGGACGCCGGGTTCGCCGCCGCGACGATTCTGTCCGGTGGCGCCAGCCGCGCGGCCAGCGATGAATTGCGTATCGCCTTCGACGGTGACGCGGTGATCTTCTCGGACGAGTCCGAGCGCGTCTATCAGTCCGGCGGCCTGGAAGCGTTTCAGGCCAAGGAACGCGAATCGGCGCGCGAGCCATTGCGTGGTGGGCCGTTCAAGGGCTTTCTGGCAGCGCTCAATCTGTTGCAGCGCGAGTTTCCCGATGACGATTGCCCGATCCGCACGGCGCTGGTGACCGCGCGTTCGGCGCCGGCCCATGAGCGGGTGATTCGCACCTTGCGGGAATGGGATATTCGTCTCGATGAGTCGCTGTTTCTCGGTGGCCTGACCAAATCGGCGTTCCTCGAAGCCTTCGCCGCCGACGTGTTCTTCGATGACCAGACCGGCCATTGCGAACTGGCTCGCGAAGTGGTCGCCACCGGCCACGTGCCCCATGGCATCAGCAACGAACCGTCGATCTAGAGCCTTTTCATTCAGGACGTTGCGTCGCACGTCGTACTCGCCAAGGCACTGCTAAGCTGAATCAATCTCCGCCATCGTTGGCTCGCGAGGAGGTCCCATGATTCGCTCAATGCTGTATGCCACCGACCTCGGTCTGTACGCACCGTTCGTGATGCAGCATGCCCTGGCCTTGGCGCGCACCTTCAATGCCGATCTGTATGTAGTACACGCGGTGGAACCCATGGGCCTGTTTGCCGAGTCGGTGCTGCAAAGCTATCTCGACGAACAGGCATTGAACGAATTCCATAGTCAGGGTCTGAAAACAGTCATCGCCAATATCGAACAACGGGTGCTCGACAGCTTTCGTGAAGAACTGGGGGACGACGGCGAACAGGATCTGCAGCGCATTCGCGCGGTGCGCGTGCTGCAGGGTGATCCGTCGCAGGTGATTCTCGACCAGGTGCACAAGCTCTCGGTCGATCTGCTGATCGTCGGCAGTCACAGCCATGGCGTCGGCGCGGAAACGCCGTTGGGGCGCACGGCGGCGCGGGTCCTGCAATTGGCCAAGGTGCCGGTCTATCTGGTGCCGCTGATGGAACGCCGGCGGCGTGAGGATCGCTGAAGCAGGAATAATGGCGTTTTGATAAAAAAGTTCTAGATTTATTCTTCGAACCATTAATATAGTTATATACCGTCGCTGATGCCGGTGGCGTCTACCTGCTTTGAGGGATTGATATGAAGCTTCAACAACTGCGCTACATCTGGGAAGTGGCGCACCACGACCTCAACGTTTCCGCTACCGCTCAAAGCCTGTACACCTCGCAACCGGGCATCAGTAAGCAGATCCGCCTGCTGGAAGACGAGCTGGGCGTCGAAGTCTTCGCCCGCAGCGGCAAGCACCTGACCCGCGTCACCCCGGCCGGCGAGCGCATCATCACCACCGCTGGCGAGATCCTGCGCAAAGTCGAAAGCATCAAGCAGATTGCCCAGGAATTCTCCAACGAGAAAAAGGGCACCCTGTCGATCGCCACCACCCACACCCAGGCGCGTTATGCGCTGCCGCCGGTGATCAGCAATTTCATCAAGCAATACCCGGACGTGGCCCTGCACATGCATCAGGGCTCGCCGATGCAGATCGCCGAAATGGCCGCTGACGGCACCGTCGATTTCGCCATTGCCACTGAAGCGCTGGAGCTGTTCGGCGATCTGGTGATGATGCCGTGCTACCGCTGGAACCGCTGCGTGGTCGTACCCCATGGCCACCCGCTGACCAAGCTGCCGAAGCTGACTCTCGAAGCGCTGGCCGAATACCCGATCGTCACTTACGTATTCGGTTTCACCGGCCGTTCCAAGCTCGACGAAGCCTTCAGCCATCGTGGCCTGACGCCGAAAGTGGTGTTCACCGCTGCTGACGCCGACGTGATCAAAACCTACGTGCGTCTGGGTCTGGGCGTAGGCATCGTGGCTAAGATGGCCGTCGATACCAAGCTCGATAACGATCTGGTGGTGCTGGATGCCAGCGAGCTGTTCGAGTCGAGCATCACCAAGATCGGTTTCCGTCGTGGCACCTTCCTGCGTGGCTTCATGTGCGACTTCATCGAGAAATTCGCCCCGCACCTGACCCGCGAAGTCATGGCCAAGGCCATTCAGTGCCACAACAAGCAAGAGCTCGAAGAGCTGTTCGACGGCGTCGAACTGCCCGTTCACTAAGCACCCGCTTCAGAGCACCTCGGTGACAGCAAACTGTTGCCGGGTGCCCGCCACCAGAATCTCCACCTCATCGCCCTCGAACTTGCCCAGCAGGCTTTTGCCCAGCGGCGAGCGCGGGGTGATGACGGTAACCGGCTGACCCACCACGTCGACTTTCAGCCCCGCCGCATCCGGCGCCAGAAACAGCCATTGCTCGCGACCCTTTTCGTCCTCCAGGCCGAGCAGGGCGCCGACTTCGATGCCTCGATTTTCATCGTAGGCACGCAAGGTCAGATTCTGGCACAGCGCCAGGGACTGACGGATTTCCTCAACCCGCTTCGCCTGACCCGCCGCCAGATACGACGCCTCCAGCCCCAGCGTGTCGTACTTGTTTTCGGCGATGTTTTCTTCGTGGGTCGCGGTTTCGTAAGCGGTTTGCGCGGCGCGTTCGGCGATGTCGAGGTCGATGCGCAGCTTGTCGAGAATCAACTGGTGGACGCTGTGTTTGTTCATGATCAATCGCAGAATTGCAAAACGTTGGCGCGGCTCTTTTCGGTCGGCGCGGTCTGGTCCTGCTGCAGCCAGAACTGGCATTTCGGATTGGACGCGTTACGCGAATTGGCGCGCGCCTGATCCAGTCGGGCCTGCTGTTCATTCTTGCGCAGGTTTTCTTCGTACTGTTGGAACAGCGGACTTTGCGGTGGAATGTCCGGCTGAACCTGCACGGGCGCCACAGCCGGGGGATTGACGCGCTGCTGCACCGCTTGCGCGACAGGGGCCAGTTGCTCGGGAAAGATAAAGCGCGAAAGCAGCCAGCAGGTCAGCGCAATCGCCAGGAACCCCAGCCACAGGCCCAGCGCAATGCTGCCGGTCAGATGCAGCGCGCTAAGCTGAACAGGCAAGGGACGACGCGGGTTGGGACGGTAGGGCATGGCGGCCTCCTGGCGGATGGTTGCGGGCAAGCGGCGATTGTCGCACGAAGATTAATCGCCGTCGGCTCTTCTGCGCGAGCGCATTTATGCGGACAATCGAGGTTTTTTGCCAACGGGAGAACGGCATGGCTAAAGCGAAACCCCGCTGGGATATTTTTTGCACCGTGGTCGATAACTTCGGCGACATCGGCGTGACCTGGCGCCTGGCCCGGCAGCTGGTGGCCGAGCATGCCTTGCCGGTGCGCCTGTGGGTGGATGATCTGCGCGCGTTCGAGCGCCTCTGTCCTGAGATCGATATTGATCTTGCGCAGCAGTGGCAGCAGGGTGTCGAGGTGCATCAGTGGCCGAGCGAATGGCTGCACGCCGAGGCGGCCGACGTAGTCATCGCCGCCTTCGCCTGTCAGTTGCCCGCCGACTACATGGACAGCATGGCCGCACGGGAAACGCCACCGCTGTGGCTCAACCTCGATTATCTCAGCGCCGAAGACTGGGTTACCGGCTGCCACGGCTTGCCGTCGGTAAAATACAAAACGGTGCAGAAGTTCTTCTTCTTTCCGGGCTTCAAACCGGGCACCGGTGGCCTGCTGCGCGAACGCGGACTGCTCGAACAGCGTCGGCAGTTTCAGCAGGATCGACCGGCTCAGCGACATTTCCTGCAAGGTCTGGGTATTGATCCCGCGCCCGATGCGCAACTGATCTCGCTGTTTGCTTATGAAAACGCCGGGTTGGCCAGTTGGCTGGATGTGCTGGCGGCCGATGCACGGCCGACTCACCTGCTGGTGCCGGAAGGGCGGATTCTCGGCGATGTGGCGCGCTGGCTGGAGGTAGAAACCCTGACGGTCGGCGCAATTCACGTGCGCGATTCGCTCACCGTGCAGGTGCTGCCGTTCGTCCGGCAGGACCAATACGACCATCTGCTCTGGTGCTGCGATTTCAACGCGGTGCGCGGTGAAGATTCATTCGTTCGCGCGCAATGGGCGGGGCGGCCGATGCTCTGGCACATCTATCAGCAGGACGATGACATCCATCTGGACAAGCTCGATGCTTTTCTCGCGCTCTACACCCAAGGCCTTCCGCCCGCTGCGGCGCAGGCGATGAACGGTCTGTGGCGAGCGTGGAGTGCCGGGCAACCGATCGGCGAGCACTGGCTGGCGGTGCGAAATCATTGGCCGGAACTCGAGAAAAACGCCGAGGCATGGTGTCTGGAACAGGCCTTGCAGGCGGATCTTGCCACGGCGCTGGTACAGTTTTATGTAAATTGGATATGATACGCGGCCTAGATTTTTGTAAATCCCATCCAAATTCGGATATTCGCAATGAAAACTGGTAAAGAACTCAAACCCGGTACCGTGATCCGTATCGACAACGATCCTTGGCTGGTTCAGAAAGCTGAATTCACCAAGTCGGGCCGTAACAGCGCGATCATGAAGACCAAGCTGAAGAACCTGCTGACCGGTTACAAGACCGAAACCGTTTACGGTGCGGACGACAAACTGGACGACGTGATCCTGGATCGTAAAGAAGCCACCCTGTCGTTCATCAGCGGTGACACCTACACGTTCATGGACACCACTGACTACACCATGTACGAGCTGAACGCCGAAGACATCGAAAGCGTTCTGCCTTTCGTTGAAGAAGGCATGACCGACGTTTGCGAAGCCGTGTTCTTCGAAGAGCGTCTGGTTTCCGTAGAGCTGCCGACCACCATCGTGCGTCAGGTTGACTACACCGAAGGCTCCGCTCGCGGTGATACTTCCGGCAAGGTGATGAAGCCTGCCAAACTGAAGAACGGTACCGAGCTGTCGGTTGCCGACTTCATCGAAATCGGCGACATGATCGAGATCGATACCCGCGAAGGCGGTTCCTACAAAGGCCGTGCGAAATAAGCACTGCTTTTTGCGGAAAGAAAAAACCCGACCATTGAGTCGGGTTTTTTTGTGCCTGTAAGAAACACTCGGAACCCTGTGGGAGCGAGCCTGCTCGCGAATGCGGTGTGGCATTCAAT
>NZ_WBRZ01000489.1:0-1510 GCF_008923895.1 Pseudomonas sp. GXM4 | reverse complement strand
GAGCTGGCTTGCCAGCGATGGGGCCGGTGGCCTAAGCGCTGACCTTGAGTCCGATCAACCCGGTAACGATCAACGCCACACTGACCAGCCGAATCAACGCCATCGATTCACCAAACAGAATGATCCCGGCGATCACCGTACCCACGGCACCGACACCGGTCCAGATCGCATACGCCGTACCCAGCGGCAATTCCTTCATCGCCAGACCGAGCAAACCAAGGCTGATGGCCATGGCGGCAACGGTCAGGGCGGTGGGGAGCGGGCGGGTGAAGCCGTCGGTGTATTTCAGGCCGACGGCCCAGCCGACTTCGAACAGGCCGGCGCAAAACAGAATGATCCAGGACATGCAGGACCTCCATCGATTGACGGGGTCGTCCCCAGATTAATGACTCGAGCGAGCCGCAGGGTCGTCCCCGCGTTGCGCAATATACTGACGAGCATTAACCCGGGGATCAAGTTTTCAGCCTCAATCGGCAGCCCGTTGCGCGAGGTTGTCGCGGTCTTCCTTCTCGCTCATGCGCCGGAAGTACGTCGACAGCAGTGCTCCGGAAATATTGTGCCAAACGCTGAACAGCGCGCTCGGCACCGCCGCCAGTGGCGAGAAGTGCGCACTGGCCAATGCCGCGCCCAGTCCCGAATTCTGCATGCCGACTTCCAGTGCCAGCGACTTGCGCTGAGCCAGCGGCAGGCCGAACAGGCGCCCGGTGAAGTAGCCGAGCAGATAACCGAAGCTGTTGTGCAGCATGACCACGGCCATGATCAGCAGGCCGGACTCGGCGATTTTCGCCTGACTCGCCGCCACCACGGCGGTGACAATAATCACGATGCTGACCACCGACACCAGCGGCAACACATCCACCGCATGCCGCACATTGTCGCCGAGCAGCCGCTGCGCGACCACGCCGAGAACGATCGGCAACAGCACCACTTGCAGGATCGACCAGAACAGCTCCATGAACGACACCGGCAGCCACGCCGAGGCCAGCAGCCAGATCAGTGCCGGGGTCAACAGTGGGGCGAAAAGGGTAGTGACCGCGGCAATCGCCACGGAAAGCGCCAGATCACCGCGTGCCAGCCAGGTCATCACGTTCGAAGAGGTGCCGCTCGGGCAGCAACCGACCAGAATCACCCCGACGGCGATTTCTGGCGGCAGGTGAAACACCTGGCAGAGCAACCACGCCACACCGGGCATGATCACGAAATGCGCAACCACGCCCAGCGCCACCCGCCATGGGTGGCGAGCGACGGCGGCGAAGTCGTCGAGTTTGAGGGTCAGGCCCATGCCGAACATCACCAGACCCAGCAGCGGTACGATCGCGCTTTTCAGGCCGATGAACCACGCCGGTTGCAGGAAGGCCACGACGGCGAATATCAGAACCCAGTAAGCGAAGGTATTGCCGACAAAGCGGCTGAGTGCAGCCAGTGCGCGCATGGCTTGATCCTTATCTTTGGTTACACCACAAAACATTGTGGGAGCGAGCCTGCTCGCGAAAGCGGTGAGCCAGATACA
>NZ_WBRZ01000488.1:0-1514 GCF_008923895.1 Pseudomonas sp. GXM4 | reverse complement strand
CTTTTGATCTTGTTTTTAAAAATCAAAGTCAAAAGGTCGCAGCCTTCGGCAGCTCCTACACGAAGAACGCCATATTCGTGCGTGCGGATATCTGACCCACAGGTTTACAATCCACGCTCCTGATCAGGAGTAATCCCGTGCTGACTCATCTCGATTCCCAAGGTCGCGCCAACATGGTCGACGTCACTGAAAAAGCCGTGACGTTCCGTGAAGCGACCGCTCAAGCGCTGGTGCGCATGCTCCCTGAAACCCTGCAGATGATCGTCAGCGGCGGCCACCCCAAGGGCGATGTGTTCGCCGTGGCGCGCATTGCCGGGATTCAAGCGGCGAAGAAGACCAGCGATCTGATTCCCCTGTGCCATCCGCTGATGCTGACTGGCGTCAAAGTCGAACTCAGCGCCGAGGGTGAGGACAGCGTGCGTATCGTCGCGCGCTGCAAGTTGTCCGGGCAGACCGGTGTCGAGATGGAAGCGCTGACCGCCGCCAGCGTTGCCGCCCTGACCATTTACGACATGTGCAAAGCCGTCGACCGTGGCATGACCATCGAAAGCGTGCGGCTGCTGGAGAAAGTCGGCGGCAAGAGCGGCCACTTCCAGGCGGAGCAGCCATGAAACTGACCGTGAAATTTTTTGCCCGCTACCGTGAAGCGCTGGGCGTGGATTCGGTTGCGGTTGAAGGCGATTTCGCCACCGTCGATGACGTTCGCGCACTGTTGGCACAACGTGATGGCGCCGAAGTGCTGAGCGAGCAGAACCTGATGTGCGCACGTAACGAAGACCTCTGCCAGCTCGATGAGCCGGTGGTCGATGGCGACGAAGTGGCGTTTTTCCCCACCGTGACCGGAGGCTGAACATGGCGATTCGCGTGCAGGCCACGCCGTTCGATCCGGGCGCTGAAGTCAATGCGATGCACGCGGCCAATGTCGGCGTTGGCGCGGTGGTGAGCTTTGTCGGTTACGTGCGCGACTTCAACGACGGGCTCGACGTGGCCGGGATGTTCCTTGAACACTATCCGGGCATGACCGAAAAGGCTCTCGGCAAGATCGCTGTCGAAGCTGAGCAGCGCTGGCCGCTGTTGAAACTGCAAGTGCTGCACCGCATTGGCGCGCTGGAGCCGGGCGAGCCGATCGTCTTCGTCGGCGCCGCCAGCGCCCACCGCCAGGCCGCATTCGATGCCTGCGCCTTCGTCATGGACTACCTGAAAACCCGCGCGCCGTTCTGGAAGAAAGAAAATACCAGCGATGGACCACGTTGGGTCGAAGGACGTGATAGTGATCATGCGGCTGCCGATCGCTGGAAAAAGTAATTCCTGTAGCGCCCTCCAATCCGCCATCGCTGGCAAGCCAGCTCCCACAGGGTTTTGCGTCGTGCACATATTTTTTGTGCACCACTGAAACTGTGGGAGCTGGCTTGCCAGCGATGAGGCCATCTGCAACACACAAAAACCTCGCAGGCACTCTCTTCTCCCTGATTGACGGCGTGTACCTATGAGTCCAGTATGGATTTCCAAGTACA
>NZ_WBRZ01000487.1:0-1546 GCF_008923895.1 Pseudomonas sp. GXM4 | reverse complement strand
AAATAAGTTACAAAACCTGTTTTTCGCGCCGGTACACTTTTGCATGAAAGCAACTGAGACCGCCAAGGCCCTTGTGGGAGCGAGCCTGCTCGCGAAAGCGGTGTATCAGCAGACATCCATCTTGGATCGTTCCCACGCTCCGCGTGGGAATGCCTCAACGGACGCTCTGCGTTCGGCTTTGAAAGGGACGCGGAGCGTCCTGGACTTCATTCCCACGCAGAGCGTGGGAACGATCAGTCGGAGTGCCTGGAATCAGCGATAACGCTGCAAATGCTCGCCGACTTTCGCCGCAGGGACTTTCTGCAACTTGCACAACAGGTCGTGATTCAACTCGCGCACCCCATGCTTGCCGCGCAACTCTTGCGCCAGATGCGCCATCAGATTGGCCGCCATCTCGGCATCGGCCATGGCCCGGTGAGACTGGCCGGTATGCGGTAGCTGCGCGAAAGTGGTGAGCGTGCCGAGCTTGTGATTCGGCGCCGCCGGCATCAGGCGCCGCGCCAGCAGCAGCGAACAGGCGAAATTCTGCAGGCGTGTGCGTTTGATCCGCCCCAGTTCGAAATCCCAGAACTTCTGGTCGAACGAGGCGTTGTGCGCCAGCAACGGCGTGCAGCCGACAAACTCGTTGACCTCTTCCATCACCCGCTCGGCCGGCGGCGCGGTGCGCAGCATGGCGTTGCTGATGCCGGTCAGTTGCTCGATGAACGCGGGGACGCGCACCCCAGCGTTCATAAGGCTCTGGTAACGCTCGACAATGCGGCCGTTTTCCAGCATGACCACGGCGATTTCCGTGGCGCGGCAGCTGCTGTTCGGCGACAGGCCGGTGGTTTCAAAGTCGATGACTGCAATGCGTTCCAAACCGGGGTGTACTCCGTTCAAATCTATTGTTCAGCTCAGCTCTTGAGCAACAGCGCGCCTTCGATCGGCACGTAGCGGCTGGCGGCGCGGATCAGCGAGTTGGCGGTCAGGCCGGGCACACCGTAAGCGACTGCTTGCACGCCGTGCTTGTTGATGATGCGTTCGAGCAGCATGTCGAAATCGCCGTCACCGGAGGCCAGCACCACTTCGTCGACATGGTCGGCGGCGTCCATGATGTCCAGGGTAATGCCCACGTCCCAGTCGCCCTTGGCCGAGCCGTCGCTGCGCTGGATGTAGGGCTTGAGCTTCACGGTGAAACCGAGGTTGCGCAGGATCTGCTGAAACTGTTGCTGCTTGCTGTCGCCACGGTCGATGGCGTAGGCATAGGCCTCGACGATCTGCCCGTTCTTGCTGATGTCCGCCCACAATGCGGCGTAGTTGAAGTGGCAACCATAGGCCTGACGCACGGTGTAGTAGAGGTTCTGCACATCGGCGAACACTGCGATTTTTTTCACCGGAGTTCCTGTGGGCGCGCAAGCGCACGAAGCGGGGTCAGGCGATCAGGCCTGAAAAAGGCGCTCAGTATGCCAGCCAAGAGAAAGATTCAGCGAATAATCACCAGCTGGCGCCGAGGTGTCCCTGACAAACGGTGTTGTGGTGAGGGGATTTATCCCCGCTGGGCTGCGGA
>NZ_WBRZ01000486.1:0-1549 GCF_008923895.1 Pseudomonas sp. GXM4 | reverse complement strand
CGATAAGGTTTTTCAGGTCGATGCATAACGCCAGACACTTCGGTCGGCCCCCTCTCCCTGCGGGAGAGGGCTGGGGTAAGGGGCTTTTGATCTCAAGCGCTTATTCAAGCATCTTGCTGAGCAACCAGCTCCCCGCCGGCCCCGGCGGATACAAGCGCGACCACAAGGCGTCGACAAACACCGGTTTCGGCCAGCCGCGCACGTCGAGCTCTATCAGCAAATCATTGGCATAACGCTGCACCAGCCACCTCGGCAACGGTGCCCAGCCAAAGCCTTTTTCCGCCATTTCCAGCAGCATCAGGTAACTCGGCGCCGACCACACCCGGCCTTTGCCGCGACTGTCGTAGGGATTGACGATGGTCGCCAGCCGCAGCTCGCGATGTTGCTCGAGGATCTGCTGATCGACATGCTCAAGCTTCGCCAAGGCATGCTCGCGGCTGACGAACAGGGCTATCTCCGTGCGCTCGGCCACGGTCGAGGTCACCAGATCCGGCGGGTAGTTGTCCTGCATTTCCGCGAAGGCCAGATGCGCCCGGCCGCGCTGGACCAGTTCGATCAGGTCTTCGCATTCGGCAATCAGGCATTCCAGCTCAAGCTCCGGATATCGCTGCTCGAAATCCACCAGCGCCGCCTCGAAACGATACGACTGGTAGGTATCGGAAATCGCCACCGTCAGCTTCGGTTCCACACCTTGCGCCAACTGCCGTGCGCTCATCTCCAGACGACTGGTGGCGGCCAGAATCGCCTCGGCTTTTTGCAACATCACGTGGCCGGCGGGGGTGAGTGTCGGTTTGCGGCTGCTGCGGTCGAATAGCTGCAAATCCAGATCAATCTCCAGACTGGCGACCGCCGCGCTGATGGTCGACTGACTGCGCCCCAGTTTGCGCGCCGCTGCGGAAAATGAGCCCTGCGTCGCTGCCTGGACAAATGCCAACAGTACTTCCTGCGAAGCCATGAACTATCGCCTTGATCGATGGTTATTGGTTTTGAAGTATCGGTATTCAGTTGGATCATGGCAACCATCGTCAAACAAGGAGTCAGGCCATGACTGCCCACAAGTCCATCACCGAACGTGTTTTCCAGGCGGTTGGTTTCGAGTTTCTTGCCATTCTCATTTGCACGCCGCTGCTCGCTTGGATCATGCAAAAGCCGCTGCTCGACATGGGCGCGGTGACCGTGTTGATCGCGCTGCTGGCGCTGGCGTGGAACGTGGTGTTCAACCGTTTTTTCGACCGTGCATTGGCGCGGATGAATCTGCCGCACAACGCCTGGGTCCGTGTAGTGCATGCGTTGCTGTTCGAAGGTGGACTGATCGTGATGGGCGTGCCGCTGATTGCCTGGTGGCTGTCGGTCAGCCTGTGGCAGGCGTTGTTGCTCGACATTGGCGTGCTGCTGTTCTTCCTGCCGTACACCTACGTCTACCACTGGGGTTATGACGTACTGCGCGAGCGCTTCATGACCCGCCGCGCATGTGAAAGCTGAGGTAGCCCTGTGGCGAGGGGATTTATCCCCGTTGGGCTGCGTAGCAGACCCGATTTTGGGGCCGCTC
>NZ_WBRZ01000485.1:0-1550 GCF_008923895.1 Pseudomonas sp. GXM4 | reverse complement strand
TGTAATCCCTCGGTCGGCTCGCAATCCACCCCCTCCTCGGCCTCGCCATGAGCCGATTCGCCGCACCACGCCGGTAAAAATTTCCCTATAATGCCGCCCTATACGGGTCAGCAATATTCCCTTACAGGGAGCAAAAGCCATTCTGAAGCCCCGCAACAGTGCCCGACGCTGATTGCGCCCATCAGAGGCTCTCGGAACCCGTCAAATTTTCTGTTTATTTGCCTGCGTGCAGCGCTGCAAAAAACGACATCCAACGCGGCTTGTTTGGCCGTGTGAAAAACCAACCCATCAGGTTTCACACGGGCACAAGCCCTCACGCAGGAGACGACACGTCATGCTGAGCTGGGACGAATTCGATAAAGAAGACAGTGAAGTCGCAACCGTGAAAGGCGCCAACGCCGGCCACGCAAGCGAAGCCAACATGGACCGCCTCGACAACGCCGGCGGCGCCGCAGCGCTGGAAGCCCGCGCCGTCACCGCCGACGACTCGGCCGCCGTGGCCCGCGCCAAGGCTGCACTGAACTCCCTCGACGTCGCCGAAGGCCTCGCCGAACTCGAAGGCGCCTCCGCTCGTGTCGCCGTTGACGAAAAGCGCATGATCAACTGCCGCGCCGACCTCAACCAACTCGTGCCATTCAAGTACGACTGGGCCTGGCAGAAGTATCTGGACGGCTGCGCAAACCATTGGATGCCGCAAGAAGTCAACATGACCGCCGACATCGCCCTCTGGAAAAACCCGGAAGGCCTGACCGACGACGAGCGCCGCATCGTCATGCGCAACCTCGGCTTCTTCTCCACCGCCGACTCCCTGGTTGCCAACAACCTGGTCCTGGCCGTGTACCGCCTGATCACCAACCCGGAATGCCGCCAGTACATCCTGCGCCAGGCTTTCGAAGAAGCGATCCACACCCACGCCTACCAGTACTGCATCGAATCGCTGGCCATGGATGAAGGCGAAATCTTCAACATGTACCACGAGATCCCATCGGTCGCGAAAAAGGCAGCCTGGGGCCTGAAGTACACCCGTTCGATCTCCGATCCGAAGTTCGAAACCGGCACCCCGGAAACCGACAAAGAGTTGCTGCGCAACCTGATCGCCTACTACTGCGTTCTGGAAGGCATCTTCTTCTACTGCGGCTTCACCCAGATCCTCTCCATGGGCCGCCGCAACAAAATGACCGGCGTCGCCGAGCAGTTCCAATACATCCTGCGCGACGAATCCATGCACCTGAACTTCGGCATCGACGTGATCAACCAGATCAAAATCGAAAACCCACACCTGTGGGACGCCGAAATGAAAGAAGAAGCGACCCAGATGATCCTGCAGGGTACGCAGCTGGAGATCGAATACGCGCGTGACACCATGCCTCGCGGCGTACTGGGCATGAACGCCGCGATGATGGAGGACTACCTGAAGTTCATCGCTAACCGTCGTTTGTCGCAGATTGGTTTGAAGGAAGAGTACCCAGGGACGACTAACCCGTTCCCTTGGATGAGCGAGATTATGGACTTGAAGAAAGAGAAGAATTTCTTTGAGACTCGCGTGATCG
>NZ_WBRZ01000484.1:0-1649 GCF_008923895.1 Pseudomonas sp. GXM4 | reverse complement strand
ATTGTCAGTCAACATCTGTGTTGAATGACACACCGCTTTCGCGAGCAGGCTCGCTCCCACAGGTTCGTCCGGCGTCAGCCCAACTAAGCTTATGAAACCACTTCAACCGGCTCCCCATCATGATCGCCAGCCGCACGCCTTCCGTCACAGGCCTTACCGGTCGCCCCGAGCGCCTGCTGATCCTTGGCAGCCTGTTGACCGTGATTGCGATGGTGTGCATCGTCACCTTCCTGCTGATCCGCGAGTACGCCAGTGCGCAGGAAGTCGCGACGCGCCGCGCCACGACCATTGCGCAATTGATCGACGCCGATGTGCTGCGCACCGTCGAGCTGTACGACCTGACGCTGCAAGGCCTGATCGCCGCCGCTCAGCGTGACGACCTGCAGAACGTCTCGCCGCAGATCCGTCATCTGGCCCTGTTCGATCGCTCTGCCACCGCGCGTTTCAAGGGCGACATCCTCCTGCTCGACAAGCATGGCGAGGTGATCGCCGACTCCTCGCGCATCGAACCGAAACCGGGCAATTTCGCCGACCGCGATTATTTCCTCGCCCATGCGTTCAACCGTGACATGGGCATGTTCATCAGCCGCCCGTTCAAGACCCGTTGCGATTGTGAAGAAGCCGATCAGTGGCGCATCAGCTTCAGCCGGCGCATCTCCTCGCAGACCGGTGAATTCCTCGGCGTTGCCGTCGCTTCGTTGAAACTCGACTACTTCGACGACCTGTTCAAGAGCCTCGACATCGGCACCGACAGCACGTTGAACATCATCAACAGCGATGGCGTGCTGCTCGCGCAGAAGCCGTATCTGCAGAGCGATTCGGTCGGCAAGAGTTTCGGCAACCGGCCCAACGTCGTGCGGATTCTCAGCGACCGCGATGGCAGCGGCAGTTTCACCAGCACTTCGAGCATGGATGACCAGCGGCGGCTCTATACCTACTCGCGGGTCGGCAATCTGCCGTTGACCGTGATGGTGGCGCTGTCCAGCGAGGAAGTGTTCGGCACCTGGCGGCGCACGGCGATCCTGATCAGCGGCGCCACCGGCGTGTTGTGCCTGGGGCTGTTGTGGCTGACCTGGCTGCTCGCCCGGGAACTGCGTTTGCGCCATCGCGCCGAACGCGAACTGGCGCAACTGGCTGCCACCGATGACCTGACCGGCGTGGCCAACCGGCGCATGCTCGATCAGACCCTGCGCCACGAGTGGTTCCGCGCCCAGCGCTCGGGCCAGCCGCTGTCGGTGATGATGATCGATGCCGACCACTTCAAGGCCTTCAATGATCGCCATGGCCATCAGGCTGGGGATCAGGTGTTGCGTGAACTGGCCAAGGTGATCACGGCGAACGTGCGACGCCCGGCGGATTTGGTCGCGCGGTATGGCGGTGAAGAATTTTCGGTGATTCTCGCCGAGACCGACAGCGCCGGGGCGCAGCAGATCGCCGAGCAGATTCGCCAGGCTGTGGAAAACTTGCCATGGGTCGAAGGCGCTGAGCGGGCGATGACCGTGAGTATCGGCATTGCTACGTGGACATCGGCGAGCGAGATGACACTGGAGCAATTACTGTTTGCGGCGGACAAGGCGCTGTATCAAGCCAAGGAAGGCGGGCGCAATCGCGTTGTAGTGTCAGTTTAAAGTCAAAAGATCGCAGCCTTC
>NZ_WBRZ01000483.1:0-1649 GCF_008923895.1 Pseudomonas sp. GXM4 | reverse complement strand
ACCGAGTCGCTCGCATCGCTGGCAAGCCAGCTCCCACAAGGGCCGGTTCCACAAAAAGGAGCACGCGGTGAATGGCCTGTCATTCGTCGCACTTTATGTAAACCGCGTTAGATAAAAACAGTTAATAACAATAAAGACGAGGATGTAGGGATGAAAAAGAAACACGTCAATGCCCGGTTGATCTGCCAGGTTTCAGCGGCAGCTGCACTGGTGCTGGCCGGTAATGCGATGGCGGCGGATGCGTTCAGCTCCGACTCCAAGTGGATGACCGGCGACTGGGGCGGCGAGCGCACCAAGCTGATCGAGCAGGGTATCGACATCAAGGCCGACTACGTTGGCGAGATGGGAGCCAACCTGAACGGTGGCTACAACGACGACAAGACTGCGCGTTACGCCGACCAGTTCGGTCTGGGCGTGGCCCTCGACCTGCAGAAACTGTGGGGCTGGGACAACACCCAAGCGAAGATCCAGCTGACCAACCGTAACGGCTACAACATCTCCAACGACCGCGTTGGCGATCCGCGTGCCGGCACCCTCAGCTCCTCGCAGGAAGTCTACGGCCGTGGCCACATGGTGCGTCTGACCCAGTTGTGGATCCAGCACCAGTTCTTCGACAACAAGCTCGACGTCAAGGCCGGTTACTTCGGCGAAGGCGAAGACTTCAACACCTTCCCGTGCGACTTCCAGAACCTGGCGTTCTGCGGTTCGCAAGTGGGTAACTGGGCGACCAACATCTGGTACAACTGGCCCGTCAGCCAGGCCGCGATCCGTGTGAAGTACAACATCAACGACGAGCTCTACGCGCAGATCGGTGCGTACAACCAGAACCCGTCGCAGCTGGAACACGGCAACGGCTTCAAGCTCAGCGGCAGCGGCACCAAAGGTACCGTGCTGCCGGTTGAATTGGTCTGGTCGCCGAAGGTCAACAGCCTGCCGGGCGAATACCGCGTCGGTTACTACAAGAGCACGGCCGATGCCGACGACGTTCGCGAAGACGTCAACGGTTTCGACGCGGCAACCACCGGTGATGACTACAAGTCGCACAACAGCAAAAGCGGTTACTGGTTCGTTGCGCAACAGCAACTCACCAGCCACAACGGTGATGCGACTCGCGGTCTGAACATCGCTGCCAACGCGACTTTCCACGACAAGGACACCAACTTCATCGACAACTACCAGTCGGTGATGTTTGTCTACAAAGGCCCGTTCGATGCGCGTCCGAAAGATGACATCGGTATTGGCGCTGCGCGTATCCACGTCAACAAGGACGTCAAGCGCAACGCTGAACTGCTGAACGCTGCGAACGGTGTGTCCGACTACGACAACGCCGCGTTCTCGCCGATTCGTGAGACCGAGTACAACTACGAACTCAACTACGGCATCCATGTCACCAACTGGCTGACCGTGCGTCCCAACCTGCAATACATCACCCATCCGGGCGGTGTGGATGAAGTCGATAACGCTTTGGTCGCTGGCCTGAAAATTCAGTCAACGTTCTGACGCGTCTGCGATAAGCTCCTCTCTATGTGCGCATTTTGCGGACAGCCCAGGCTGTCCGCTTTTTTTTGTGACACAGGTCAGATGTGTTGCTTGATGATTTTTTGTGGCTGGAGAGCTTTTTGTGGCGAGGGGATTCATCCCCGCTGGGC
>NZ_WBRZ01000482.1:0-1730 GCF_008923895.1 Pseudomonas sp. GXM4 | reverse complement strand
GCATTCCAAATGTGGGAGCGAGCTTGCTCGCGCAAGCGCCAGAACATTCCTACACAACAGGCACTGGACAGACGCCCAACATCGGCAGATTATTTGCCGCGCCAAACCCACTCAATCCAGAGAACCCTCATGAGCAAAAAGCCAGCAAAGCATGGCCCCAACAAGGCCAAATCCATCGTCGCCCAGCCCTTGTTCCGCAGCCGCCAGGAACGACCAGCCAAGGGCAAAGGCAGCTACCGCCGCGAAGCCTTCCGGTCTGACAACCGGGAGGCTTTTTACTTTCTGGCTGCCTGAAGCGCACCACCCCCCGCTCATGTTAAGGTCTGCACCTGATTCGTTTCCCCTGGAATTGTGCATGCCCCCAAGTCTTTCCCGTCGTTGGCCCGTGCGCCAATTGATCGCTGCCTCCAGCTTCATTCTGCTTGTCGCCTGCGCGGAAAAACCCACCGCCGCCGATGCACAACCGCTTCAAGCCGCCCCGGTCACCACGGCCCCAGCGATCATTCCGCCGGTAGTGCCGTCCGCCGACCCGCTCGATATTCAACCGACCCAGACCTTTGCCGAATGGCAGGCGGGCTTCCGCAAGGACGCCCTCGCCGCCGGGATTCGCCCCGAGCTGTTCGATCAGGCATTTGCCAACATCAGTTTCGACGCCAGCGTGATCCGTGCCGATCGCAGTCAGCCGGAGTTTTCCCGCCCGGTGTGGGAATACCTCGACGGTGCGCTGTCGCCACTGCGCGTGCGCAAAGGCCAGGCGCTGATCAATCAGTACGCCGACATTCTGCAAAGCATCGAGCAGCGTTATGGCGTTGATCGCCAGGCGCTGGTGTCGGTGTGGGGCATGGAAAGCAATTTCGGCCAGTTTCAGGGCAGCAAGTCGGTGATCAACTCGTTGGCCACTCTCGCCTATGAGGGGCGTCGTCCGGGCTTTGCTCACGCGCAATTGATTGCCGCCCTGCAGATTCTGCAACAGGGCGATATCACCCCGGAGAAGATGCTCGGTTCCTGGGCCGGCGCGATGGGCCAGACCCAGTTCATTCCGACCACTTACAACACCCACGCCGTGGACTTTGACGGTGACGGTCGCCGCGACATCTGGGGCAGCCCGGCCGATGCGCTGGCCTCGACCGCGCATTACCTGCAAAGCTCGGGCTGGCAGCGTGGCCAGCCGTGGGGTTTCGAAGTGCAATTGCCGAGCGGCTTCAACTACACCCTGGCCGATGGCGCGATTCGCAAAAGCGTCGCCGAATGGCGGCAACTGGGCGTGAACCTGCCGAACGGCGCGCAGGTGCCAGCCGGTTCCGAACAACTGTCCGCCGCCCTGCTGCTGCCGGCTGGTTATCGCGGCCCGGCGTTCCTGATCCTCGACAACTTCCGGGCGATTCTCAAGTACAACAATTCGTCGTCGTATGCGCTGGCGGTGAGCCTGTTGTCCGAGCGCTTTGAAGGCGCGGGCCTGATCAATGGCGACTGGCCGAAAGATGATCTGCCGCTGAGCCGCACCGAGCGCATCGAACTGCAGACGCTATTGAGCGCGCGTAATTATGACGCCGGCACAGCGGACGGGATTATCGGCGCCAATACGCGCAAGGCCATTCGCAGTGCCCAGCAGGCGCTGGGCTGGCCGGCGGATGGGTATCCGACGCACAAGTTGCTTGAGAGCCTGCGCGCCAAATAAAAGCATTGCGGGCAAGCCCGCTCCCACAGGGCTCTGGTTGAAACACAATTGT
>NZ_WBRZ01000481.1:0-1731 GCF_008923895.1 Pseudomonas sp. GXM4 | reverse complement strand
GACCCAGCGGGGATAAATCCCCTCGCCACAGATAATCCCCTCGCCACAAGGGCCTGCTACCACAGGGCCGGCTGTGTTCATCAGGCCGCAGCGACCATCAGGTTTCATAGGATTCACAATGAGCAATAACGCTTCTTTCACGCCGCCCAGCCTGTTGCTCAGCACCATCGGCCTGTCGCTGGCGACGTTCATGCAAGTGCTCGACACGACCATCGCCAACGTGGCGCTGCCGACGATTTCCGGCAACCTCGGGGTGAGTTCGGAGCAGGGCACCTGGGTTATTACTTCGTTCGCCGTGAGCAACGCGATTGCGCTGCCGCTGACCGGTTGGCTGAGCCGCCGCTTCGGCGAGGTGAAGCTGTTTCTGTGGGCGACGATGCTGTTTGTGCTGGCGTCGTTTCTCTGCGGTATCTCGACTTCGATGCCCGAGCTGATCGGCTTTCGCGTGCTGCAAGGCCTGGTCGCCGGGCCGCTGTACCCAATGACACAGACGCTGTTGATCGCGGTCTATCCGCCGGCGAAACGCGGGATGGCCTTGGCATTGCTGGCGATGGTCACGGTGGTCGCGCCCATTGCAGGGCCGATTCTCGGCGGCTGGATCACCGACAGTTACAGCTGGCCTTGGATCTTCTTTATCAACGTGCCGATCGGCATCTTTGCGGTGATGGTGGTGCGTTCGCAACTGGCGAAACGGCCGGTGGTGACCAGTCGCCAGCCAATGGATTACGTCGGTCTGATCACCCTGATCATCGGTGTCGGCGCGTTGCAGGTGATCCTCGACAAGGGCAATGACCTGGACTGGTTCGAGTCGAATTTCATCATCGTCGGCGCGGCGATTTCCGTGGTCGCCCTGGCGGTGTTCGTGATCTGGGAAATGACCGACCGCCATCCGGTGGTCAACCTGCGCCTGTTCGCCCATCGCAACTTCCGCATCGGCACGCTCGTGCTGGTTTTGGGTTACGCAGGCTTCTTCGGCATCAACCTGATTCTGCCGCAGTGGTTGCAGACGCAAATGGGCTACACCGCGACCTGGGCTGGACTTGCCGTGGCGCCGATCGGGATTCTGCCGGTGCTGCTGTCGCCGTTTGTCGGCAAATACGCGCACAAATTCGACCTGCGTCTGCTCGCCGGCATTGCGTTTCTGGCGATCGGTCTGAGCTGCTTCATGCGTGCCGAGTTCACCAACGAAGTCGACTTCCAGCACATTGCGCTGGTGCAGTTGTTCATGGGCATCGGTGTGGCGCTGTTCTTCATGCCGACCCTGAGCATTCTCATGTCGGACTTGCCGCCGAGCCAGATCGCTGACGGCGCAGGCCTGGCGACTTTCCTGCGGACACTGGGCGGCAGCTTCGCGGCGTCGCTGACCACCTGGATCTGGATTCGCCGGGCCGATCAGCATCATGCGTATATGAGCGAAAGCATCAGCACCTTCGAGCCGGCAACGCGCGAGACGTTGAATACGTTAGGTGGGGCGAGTCAGTCGGCGTATGCGCAGATGGATCAGATCCTCACGAGCCAGGCGTACATGCTGTCCACCGTGGATTACTTCACGTTGCTGGGCTGGGGGTTCATGGGGTTGATTCTGATTGTGTGGCTGGCTAAGCCGCCGTTTGCCGCCAAAGCAGGGCCTGCCGCCAGCGGGCACTGATCCCGCAAGATCGTTCCCACGCTCTGCGTGGGAATGCCTCAACGGACGCTCTGCGTTCGGCTCTGGATGGGACGCGGAGCGTC
>NZ_WBRZ01000480.1:0-1739 GCF_008923895.1 Pseudomonas sp. GXM4 | reverse complement strand
TAGCTGCGTCTCTGCCGTGTTGTTCTTGTTATGTCAGAGTCGTTTCGTCTTGTTTTTATTGGTTTGCGGCTTTTTATTCTTGTTATGCCATAGAGATAGCAGGTGTCGTGCCAACTTTTAAAAAGCCTTATAAATCAGTAATTTAACTTTTTCAGGCTTTTTCACCCCCGGGCAAAGCCAGAAAATTTGTTTCCGTGTTACTCGCTTTTGCCCACAGCACTGACGCAGCGGTAACACCTCACTGCGCGCTGCGTGCCTTGGCCACTCGCGAACCGCTTGGGCGGCCGAGCACTGCACTGATCTGCTGGCCCGCAGCAATCAAGGCTTCCAGGTCGATCCCGGTCTCGATGCCCAGGCCATTGAGCAGGTACACCACGTCTTCGGTGGCAACGTTACCGCTCGCGCCTTTGGCGTACGGGCAGCCGCCGAGGCCGGCGATAGAGCTGTCGAACACCGCAATGCCTTCGAGCAGGCTGGCATATATATTGGCCATGGCCTGGCCGTAGGTGTCGTGGAAATGCCCGGCGAGTCTGTCCCGTGGCACCTGCGCCGAAACCACCTCGAACAGGCGTCGGGTCGCGCCCGCCGTGCCGGTGCCGATGGTGTCGCCCAGCGACACTTCATAGCAGCCCATCGCGTACAGCTCGCGCGCGACCATCGCCACTTGCTCCGGCGCAACCGTGCCTTCATACGGGCAGCCCAGCACACAGGAAACGTAACCGCGCACGGTAACGCCGTGTTGTTTCGCCGCCTCCATGATCGGCGTAAACCGCGCCAGGCTCTCGCTGATCGAGCAATTGATGTTGCGCTGCGAGAACGCCTCGGAAGCCGCAGCGAACACTGCAACTTCCTTGACCCCGGCGGCGAGCGCGTCTTCAAAGCCGCGCAAGTTCGGCGCCAGTGCGCCGTAGGTCACGCCGGGTTTGCGCTGGATCTGCGCGAACACTTCGGCGGATCCGGCCATTTGCGGCACCCACTTGGGCGAAACGAAACTGCCGACTTCGATATAGCCGAGCCCTGCGGCGCTCAGGGCGTCGACCAGTTGCACTTTGTCGGCGACGCTGATCGGTTGGGCTTCGTTCTGCAGGCCATCGCGCGGGCCGACTTCGATCAGGCGTACTTGGGAGGGGAGGGACATGGGTGGGACCTGCCTGTTTTTTGAGTTCACGAAGAACCCTGTGGGAGCGAGCCTGCTCGCGAAAGCGTAGGGTCAGTGACAGATATTCTGAATGTCAGACCGTATTCGCGAGCAAGCTCGCTCCCACAGGGGAAGTGGTGAATCTTTAGACCGCCTGCTGGCTCTTGAGCGTCTGCTCCAGCGCCTGCACGCAGCGCTCTTCGGCTGTGTCCAGCTCAAGCTTCATCTGTTCGATATCGAGCAACTGCTGTTCGAGCTGTTCGCGGCGTTCGCTGATTTTCGCCAGCATGCTGTTGAGCTGTTTGGTGTTACCGCCGGACGGGTCGTAGAGCTCGATCAACTCGCGGCATTCGGCCAGGGAAAAACCGATGCGCTTGCCGCGCAGGATCAGCTTCAGAGTGACCTTGTCGCGCGGCGAATAGATACGTTCCTGGCCACGACGCTCGGGGCTGAGCAGGCCTTGCTCTTCATAAAAGCGGATCGCCCGGGTGGTGATGTCCAGCTCGCGGGCGAGGTCGGAAATGCTGTAGGTCTGACTGCTCATGAAAGCGCTCGGAAAATGGGCATGGCGCTAAGCTAATCGGTGGTTTACGTTTACGTC
>NZ_WBRZ01000048.1:0-25397 GCF_008923895.1 Pseudomonas sp. GXM4 | reverse complement strand
GGTGGTTCGGGAAGAATTGAACGCCCGTTCGATCGGGTGGAATGGTTGAAAACCTATCCAAGAGGAATTTGAAAATGGCAGCAATTACTGCAGCGTTGGTCAAAGAACTGCGCGAGCGTACCGGCGAAGGCATGATGGATTGCAAGAAAGCCCTGGAAAAGGCTGACGGCGACATCGAAAAAGCCATTGATGACATGCGTGCTTCGGGCGCCATCAAGGCTGCGAAAAAAGCTGGCAACGTTGCCGCTGAAGGCGCAATCGCCATCAAATCGAATGACAAGGCAGCCGTGCTGCTGGAAGTCAACTCGCAGACCGACTTCCTGGCCCTGCAAGACGACTTCAAGAACTTCGTTGCTGCCAGCGTAGAAAAAGCTTTCGACGAAAAACTGACCGACGCAGCTCCGCTGATCGCCGCTCAGGAATCGGCTCGTGAAGCTCTGGTTGCCAAAGTCGGCGAGAACGTCAACATCCGTCGTCTGGTACGCGTAGAAGGTGACGTTGTCGGCACTTACCTGCACGGTAACAAGATCGGTGTTGCTGTTGTCCTGAAAGGCGGTGACGTCGAGCTGGCCAAAGACATCGCTATGCACGTTGCTGCAAGCAACCCTGAGTTCCTGCTGCCTTCGCAAGTCTCCGACGAAGCGATCGAGCGTGAGAAAGCTGTGTTCCTGCAGCTGAACGAAGAAAAGATCAAAGGCAAGCCAGAAAACATTGTTGAGAACATGGTCAAGGGCCGTATCAGCAAGTTCCTGGCAGAAGCGAGCCTGGTCGAGCAGGCGTTCGTCAAGAACCCTGAAGTCAAGGTTGGCGAACTGGCCAAGAAAGCCGGTGCTGAAATCGTTTCCTTCACTTACTTCAAAGTAGGCGAAGGCATCGAGAAGCCGGTCGACAACTTCGCTGAAGAAGTTGCTGCCCAGCTGGCTGCCGCCAAGCAATAAGACGGTTTTTCAACTGTCGCCCGAAAGAGGCTGCCCGCTAACGCGCGCAGCCTCTTTTCAGATGGGGTACCAATTTTTTATTTGGTTTCCACCCGGAACTGACTTACAAAGCCATGTTCCGATGGCGCTGCAGCAGCGCCAAGCTAGAGTGAACGCCAGCTGTAAACAGCTCGCAAAGAATTTTAAATACGCCGCAGGAGAGATTCGCAATGGCTCAGCAGGGCAGTGGTTATCAGGCTCGCTATAAACGCATTCTACTCAAGCTTAGCGGCGAGGCCCTGATGGGCTCGGAAGAGTTCGGGATCGATCCGAAGGTACTGGATCGCATGGCGCTGGAAGTCGGCCAACTGGTCGGCATCGGCGTGCAGGTCGGTCTGGTCATCGGCGGTGGCAACCTGTTCCGTGGCGAAGCCCTGAGCAAAGCCGGTATGGATCGGGTCACGGGCGACCACATGGGCATGCTGGCCACTGTGATGAACGCCCTGGCCATGCGCGATGCGCTGGAACGTGCCAATATCTCGGCCATCGTCATGTCGGCCATTTCCATGGTCGGTGTGACCGATCACTACGATCGCCGCAAAGCCATGCGTCACCTGAACTCCAAGGACGTCGTGATCTTCGCGGCCGGTACCGGCAATCCGTTCTTCACCACGGATTCGGCAGCCTGCCTGCGTGCAATCGAAATCGACGCCGACGTTGTGCTCAAGGCCACCAAGGTTGATGGCGTGTACACCGCAGACCCGTTCAAAGACCCGCATGCCGAGAAGTTCGATCATCTGACTTATGATGAAGTACTGGATCGCAAGCTGGGTGTAATGGATCTGACTGCTATCTGCCTGTGCCGCGATCACAAGATGCCGCTGCGCGTATTCAACATGAACAAGCCCGGCGCCCTGCTGAACATTGTGCACGGCGGCGCTGAAGGGACTTTGATCGAGGAAGGCCAACAATGATCAACGAAATCAAGAAAGACGCCCAAGCGCGTATGCAGAAATCCCTGGAATCTCTGAACCACGCGTTCGGCCAGATTCGTACCGGCAAGGCTCATCCGAGCATCCTTGGCAGCGTCATGGTGCCTTACTACGGCACTGACACTCCGCTGAGCGGCGTTGCCAACGTCACCGTGAAAGATTCGCGCACCCTGCAGGTCGTGGCCTTCGAGCGCAACATGCTCGCTGCCGTCGACAAGGCAATCCAGAGCGCCGGTCTGAACCTCAACCCGACCAATCTGGGCGAGTTGCTGTTGATTCCGATGCCTGCCCTTACCGAAGAAACGCGCAAAGGCTTCACCAAGCAGGCCCGCAGTGCAGCCGAAGACGCGCGCGTAGCCGTGCGCAACATCCGTCGCGATGCCTTGGGCGAGCTGAAAAAACTGGTCAAGGACAAGGAAATCAGTGAAGACGAAGAACGTCGTGCCATCGCTGATGTCGACAAGCTGACCAAGGAATCCGAGGCCCAGATCACCAAGGCCACGGACGAGAAAGAAAAAGACCTGATGGCCGTATAAGGGTCGAGCTTTAAATGGACAAGACCAAGCAGACTGCGCCGTCCGCGGTGCCGCGCCATGTCGCGATCATCATGGATGGCAATAATCGCTGGGCGAAAAAACGCTTTATGCCGGGTGTCGCCGGGCATAAAGCGGGCGTGGATGCTGTGCGGGCGGTGATCGAGGTGTGCGCTGAGGCCAAGGTCGAAGTCCTGACCCTGTTCGCTTTCTCCAGTGAGAACTGGCAGCGCCCGGCCGATGAAGTCAGCGCCTTGATGGACCTGTTTTTCAAGGCCTTGCGTCGTGAGGCCAAGCGCCTCAACGACAACAACATCAGCCTGCGCATCATTGGCGATCGCTCGCGCTTCCACCCTGAGCTTCAGGCGGCGATGCGCGAGGCTGAGGCCATGACGGTCGGTGCCAACCGCTTTGTCCTGCAGATCGCAGCCAATTATGGCGGCCAGTGGGATATCGCTCAGGCCGCGCAACGTCTGGCGCGTGAAGTCCAGGCCGGGCACTTGCGCCCGGAGGACATTACCCCGGATCTGCTGCAAACGTGTCTGGCTACCGGCGATCTGCCGTTGCCTGACCTGTGCATCCGCACCGGTGGCGAGCATCGCATCAGCAACTTCCTGCTGTGGCAGCTGGCCTACGCCGAGCTGTACTTCTCCGACCTGTTCTGGCCGGACTTCAAACACGACGCCATGCGCACCGCGCTGGCCGATTTCGCTTCACGCCAGCGTCGCTTCGGTAAAACGAGCGAACAGGTCGAAGCTGGAGCCCGGGTTTAATGCTTAAACAACGAATCATCACTGCACTGATCCTGCTGCCGATTGCCTTGTGCGGGTTTTTCCTGCTCACAGGTGCCGGCTTCGCGCTGTTCATCGGCCTGGTGGTGAGCCTCGGTGCCTGGGAATGGGCGCGTCTGGCCGGCTTCACCGCACAGTCGTTCCGCGTCGGCTTTGCCGCTGTGGTCGCCTTGATGCTGTTTGTCATGTATGTGCTGCCAGGCCTTGCGCCTTGGGTGCTCGGTGCATCGGTGATCTGGTGGGCGATTGCGACTTATCTGGTGCTGACGTATCCACGCTCCAGCGCGCACTGGTCCACGGCGGCAACCAAGCTGCTGATCGGCCTGCTGATCCTGCTGCCTGCGTGGCAGGGTCTGGTGCAGATCAAGCAGTACCCGCTGGGTAACTGGTTGATCATGGCGGTGATGGTGCTGGTCTGGGGCGCGGACATCGGGGCTTATTTTTCCGGGCGCAAGTTCGGCAAGCGCAAGCTGGCGCCGCAGGTCAGCCCGGGCAAGAGCTGGGAAGGCGTCTACGGTGGTCTGGCGCTGAGTCTGGTGATTACCGCGATTGTCGGTCTGGTGCGCGACTGGACCGTGGCCGAGCTGCTCAAAGGCCTGATCGGCGCGGCAGTGATCGTCTTCATTTCCGTGGTCGGTGACCTTACCGAAAGCATGTTCAAGCGCCAGTCCGGCATCAAGGACAGCAGTAATCTGCTGCCCGGCCATGGTGGCGTGCTGGATCGCATCGACAGCCTGACCGCAGCCATTCCGGTGTTCGCCGTATTGCTCTGGATGGCCGCCCCGTGAGTCGTCCCCAGCAGATTACCGTGTTGGGTGCGACCGGTTCGATCGGTCTGAGCACCCTGGATGTGATTGCCCGTCATCCTGAGCGTTATCAGGTTTTTGCATTGAGTGGTTTCACCCGTCTTAGCGAATTGCTCGCGCTGTGCGTTCGTCATGTACCGCAATTTGCCGTGGTGCCTGAAGGTGCTGCGGCGCGTGGGTTGCAGGATGACTTGCGTGCAGCCGGTTTGCCGACTCGTGTGCTGGTAGGCGAGGAGGGCCTGTGTCAGGTTGCCTCCGCGTCTGAAGTCGACGCGGTCATGGCGGCCATTGTCGGTGCGGCGGGTTTGCGTCCGACACTGGCGGCGGTCGAGGCGGGCAAGAAGATTCTGCTGGCCAACAAGGAAGCGCTGGTGATGTCCGGCGCGCTGTTCATGCAGGCCGTGCGCAAAAGTGGCTCGGTGCTGCTGCCGATCGACAGTGAGCACAACGCGATTTTTCAGTGCATGCCCGCGGATTTCGCCCGCGGCTTGAGCTCGGTGGGTGTGCGGCGGATCTTGCTGACGGCCTCTGGCGGTCCTTTCCGGCAGACGCCGATGTCCGAGCTGGCGCATGTTTCGCCGGAACAGGCTTGCGCGCATCCGAACTGGTCCATGGGGCGCAAGATCTCCGTGGATTCGGCAAGCATGATGAACAAGGGTCTGGAACTGATCGAAGCCTGCTGGTTGTTCGATGCCAAACCGACTCAGGTCGAAGTGGTGATTCATCCGCAAAGCGTGATCCATTCTCTGGTCGACTATGTGGATGGCTCGGTGCTGGCGCAATTGGGCAACCCCGACATGCGCACGCCGATCGCCAACGCCCTGGCCTGGCCTGAGCGTATCGATTCCGGCGTACCGCCACTGGATCTGTTCGCCATTGCGCGACTGGATTTCGAAGCACCCGATGAAAGCCGTTTCCCCTGTCTGCGTTTGGCCCGTCAGGCGGCCGAAGCTGGCGACAGCGCGCCGGCGATGCTCAACGCGGCCAATGAAGTGGCCGTGGCAGCGTTTCTCGACGGACGGGTTCGATACCTTGAAATCGCGAGTATCATCGAGGAAGTCTTGAATCTGGAGCCGGTGGTGGCGCTGCACGACCTCGACGCCGTATTTACGGCGGACGCGAAAGCGCGATTGCTGGCTGAGCAATGGTTGAGTCGGCACGGCCGATAGTTTTTTGTAACGCAACGGCGACACGCGACACTGAACAGGATTGCGGAGAAAGTAGATGAGCGCGCTCTATATGATTGCCGGCACCCTGATCGCCCTGGGTGTGCTGGTCACCTTCCACGAATTCGGCCACTTCTGGGTCGCGCGTCGCTGTGGCGTCAAGGTTCTGCGGTTTTCCGTGGGCTTTGGCATGCCGTTGCTGCGCTGGCATGACAAGCAAGGCACCGAGTTCGTGGTCGCCGCGATTCCGCTGGGCGGCTACGTCAAGATGCTCGACGAGCGCGAAGGCGAAGTGCCGGTCGATCAACTCGATCAGTCGTTCAATCGCAAATCGGTACGTCAGCGTATCGCCATCGTCGCAGCCGGCCCGATTGCCAACTTCCTTTTGGCGCTGGTGTTCTTCTGGGTGCTGGCGATGCTCGGCAGCGAGCAGGTGCGTCCGGTCATCGGCGCAGTCGAGTCGGGCAGCATTGCCGCCAAGGCAGGTCTGAACGCTGGCCAGGAGATTGTATCGATCGATGGCGAGCCAACGTCAGGTTGGGCTGCGGTCAATCTGCAACTGGTGCGCCGTCTCGGTGAGAGCGGTGCGATTCAATTGCTGGTACGCGAGCAGGGTTCGACCGCTGAGTCGCCGCGCACGCTGGCACTGGATAACTGGCTAAAAGGCGCCGACGAGCCGGATCCGATCCGCTCGCTGGGCATTCGTCCTTGGCGTCCGGCCTTGCCGCCGGTGCTTGCCGAACTGGATCCGAACGGCCCGGCTCAGGCGGCGGGGCTGAAAACCGGCGATCGATTGCTGGCGCTTGATGGCCAGCCGCTCGATGACTGGCAGCAAGTGGTCGATACCGTTCGTACGCGTCCTGATACCAAAATCATGCTGCGCATCGAGCGCGACAATGCTCAAATCGACGTCCCTGTGACCCTGGCGGCACGCGGTGAAAGCAAAGCGCCAAGCGGTTATCTGGGCGCTGGCGTCAAAGCCATCGACTGGCCACCGGAAATGATCCGCGAAGTCAGCTATGGCCCGCTGGCCGCGATTGGCGAGGGTGCCCGTCGCACTTGGACCATGAGCATTCTGACGCTGGATTCACTGAAGAAAATGCTGTTCGGCGAGCTCTCGGTAAAAAACTTGAGTGGACCGATAACCATTGCTAAAGTGGCGGGCGCTTCTGCCCAGTCGGGCGTCGCTGATTTCCTGAATTTCCTTGCTTATCTGAGTATTAGCCTGGGGGTTCTGAATTTGCTGCCCATTCCTGTACTGGATGGGGGGCATTTGTTGTTTTATCTGATCGAGTGGGTGCGTGGTCGCCCCTTGTCGGATCGGGTGCAAGGTTGGGGGATACAGATCGGTATCAGTTTGGTGGTCGGGGTGATGTTGCTTGCTCTGGTCAACGATCTGGGTCGACTGTAACGCTTCGCTGAATTGCGAATCTGCCGCATTTTGCGGCAGTTTGTTTATTGCCAGTTGGAATAAGAAAGGACTTCATGAAACGTCTGCTGCTAACTGCGGTTCTCACCGTATTGATGATCGCCGAAGTTCACGCCGAGTCCTTCACTATCTCTGATATTCGCGTCAATGGCCTCCAGCGGGTCTCCGCGGGTAGCGTCTTTGGTGCCTTGCCGTTGAACGTCGGCGAGCAGGCGGATGATCGTCGCCTGGTGGAATCCACTCGTGCGTTGTTCAAAACCGGTTTCTTTCAAGATATCCAGCTGGGCCGCGAAGGCAACGTTCTGGTCATCACCGTGGTCGAGCGTCCTTCGGTCGCCAGTATCGAGATCGAAGGCAACAAGGCGATCTCTACTGAAGACTTGATGAAGGGCCTGAAGCAATCCGGTCTGGCCGAAGGCGAAATCTTCCAGCGCGCCACCCTCGAGGGTGTGCGTAACGAACTGCAACGTCAGTACGTTGCCCAGGGTCGTTACTCCGCTACCGTCGATACCGAAGTGGTCTCGCAGCCGCGTAACCGCGTGGGTCTGAAGGTGAAGATCAACGAAGGTACCGTTGCCGCCATCCAGCACATTAACGTGGTAGGCAATACGGTTTTCCCTGAGGAAGACCTGACTGACCTGTTCGAACTGAAAACCACCAACTGGCTGTCGTTCTTCAAGAACGATGACAAATATGCCCGTGAAAAACTCTCCGGTGACCTGGAGCGTCTGCGTTCCTACTATCTGGACCGCGGCTACATCAACATGGACATCGCTTCGACCCAGGTATCGATTACCCCGGACAAGAAGCACGTCTACATCACCGTCAACGTCACCGAAGGCGAGAAGTACACCGTTCGTGACGTCAAGCTCAGTGGCGACCTGAAAGTCCCTGAAGAGCAGATCAAGTCGCTGTTGCTGGTGCAGAAGGGCCAGGTGTTCTCGCGCAAGCTGATGACCACCACCTCCGAGCTGATCACCCGTCGTCTGGGTAACGAGGGTTACACCTTCGCCAACGTCAACGGCGTGCCTCAGCCCCATGACGACGACCACACTGTGGACATCCTCTTCGCTGTTGATCCGGGCAAGCGTGCCTACGTCAACCGCATCAACTTCCGTGGCAACACCAAGTCCGAAGACGAAGTGCTGCGTCGTGAAATGCGTCAGATGGAAGGCGGCTGGGCTTCGACCTACCTGATCGACCAGTCCAAGACCCGTCTGGAACGTCTGGGCTTCTTCAAAGAAGTCAACGTTGAAACCCCGGCCGTGCCCGGTGTCGACGACCAGGTTGATGTGAACTACGCCGTTGAAGAACAGGCTTCCGGTTCGATCACCGCCAGCGTCGGTTTCGCCCAGAGCGCCGGTCTGATCCTCGGTGGTTCGATCACCCAGAACAACTTCCTCGGTACCGGTAACCGCGTCAGCATCGGTCTGACCCGCAGCGAATACCAGAGCCGCTACAACTTCGGCTACGTGGACCCGTACTGGACCGCTGATGGCGTGAGCCTGGGTTACAACGCGTTCTATCGCACTACTGACTACGACGAGCTCGACACCGACCTTTCGAGTTACGCGGTAGACAGCCTGGGCGCTGGTGTGAACATCGGCTACCCGATCAGCGAGACTTCGCGTCTGACCTTCGGTGCTTCCGTTCAGCAGGACGAAATCAGTACCGGTAGCTACACCGTTGACGAGATTTTCGACTTCGTTAACAAGGAAGGCGACAAGTACCTGAACTTCAAGGCGTCTGCCGGCTGGTCCGAGTCCACCTTGAACAAAGGCGTGCTGCCGACCCGTGGCCGGTCCCAGAGCCTGACTCTGGAAACCACCATCCCGGGTAGCGACCTTTCCTTTTTCAAGCTTGATTACCGTGGTCAGCTGTTCCAGCCGATCACTGAAAACTACACCATGCGCCTGCACACCGAACTGGGTTATGGCGACGGTTACGGTTCGACCGACGGCTTGCCGTTCTACGAAAACTACTATGCGGGCGGCTTCAACTCCGTACGTGGCTTCAAGGACAGCACGCTGGGTCCACGCAGTACACCGAGCCGCGGTGCAGCTGTAACGGGTAACTCGGGTACGCTTGCCGATCCGGATCAGGATCCGCTGCCATTCGGTGGTAACGTGTTGATTCAAGGTGGCGTTGAAGTGTTGTTCCCGCTGCCGTTCGTTAAAGATCAGCGTTCGCTGCGGACCTCGGTGTTCTGGGACGTGGGTAACGTATTCGATTCCAAGTGCGACAAGACCACCAACGCTAGCGCGGGTTCGACGTCCAGCACTCAGTGCAACGACATCAGCCTGAGCAACATGGCCAGTTCCGTCGGTGTCGGCGTGACCTGGGTCACCGCACTGGGGCCGCTGAGCTTCGCCCTGGCGATGCCGATCAAGAAACCGGATGACGCTGAAACTCAAGTGTTCCAATTCTCCCTCGGCCAGACGTTCTAAGCGTCTGACCCAAGATAACGACAATGGATTTTGTAGGAGTGCATCGTGCGTAAGTTGACTCAATTGGTTCTCCTGGCCTCCGTACTGGTGGCAGGCCCGGCGTTCGCCGACATGAAAATTGCCGTGCTGAACTATCAGATGGCACTGCTGGAATCCGACGCGGCGAAGAAGTACGCGGTGGATGCAGAGAAGAAGTTCGGTCCGCAACTGACCAAGCTGAAAACCCTGGAAAGCAGCGCCAAAGGCATTCAGGACCGTCTGATGGCCGGTGGCGACAAAATGCAGCAGGGCGAGCGTGAGCGTCTGGAGCTGGAATTCAAGCAAAAGGCTCGTGACTTCCAGTTCCAGTCCAAGGAACTGAATGAAGCCAAAGCCGTTGCCGACCGTGAAATGCTCAAGCAACTGAAGCCGAAACTGGACAGTGCCGTGGAAGAAGTCATCAAGAAAGGTGGTTTTGACCTGGTGTTCGAGCGTGGCGCAGTCATCGATGTCAAACCTCAGTACGACATCACGCGCCAGGTTATCGAGCGCATGAATCAGCTGAAGTAACCCATGACCGTGACTATCAGGCTCGGCCAGTTGGCCGAGCACCTCGGCGCCACCCTGCGTGGCGACCCCGAGAGGCAAATTACTGGGCTAGCCACTTTGCAAGAGGCTGGCCCAGCTCAGTTGAGCTTTCTGGCAAATCCCCAATACCGCAAATACCTGGCCGGTTCTCAAGCAGCTGCACTGCTGCTCAAGGAAGCCGACGCTGAGGGTTTTGCCGGTAATGCCCTGGTGGTGCCTGATCCTTACCTTGCCTATGCACGTATTTCGCATCTGTTCGATCCAAAGCCAAAAGCGGCTGGCGGGATTCATCCGACAGCGGTGATCGCGGCGGACGCGGTGGTTGACCCGAGTGCCAGCATCGGTCCGTTCGTGGTGATCGAAGCCGGTGCACGCATCGCTGCACAGGTCACGCTGGGCGCGCATTGCGTAGTCGGCGCGCGCAGCGAAATCGGTGAAGGCGGCTGGCTGGCTCCGCGCGTCACGCTCTATCACGATGTGTGCATCGGCAAGCGTGTGGTGATTCAGTCCGGCGCAGTGATCGGCGGTGAGGGCTTCGGCTTCGCCAACGAAAAAGGCGTCTGGCAGAAAATCGCCCAGATCGGTGGCGTGACCATCGGCGACGATGTCGAGATCGGCGTGAACACCGCCATCGACCGCGGCGCTCTGGCCGATACCGTGATTGGCAATGGCGTGAAGCTCGACAACCAGATCCAGATCGCGCACAACGTCCAGGTCGGTGATCACACCGCCATGGCCGCGTGCGTTGGCATTTCCGGCAGCACCAAGATCGGCAAGCACTGCATGCTCGCCGGCGGTGTTGGTCTGGTCGGCCACATTGACATTTGCGACAACGTTTTCCTGACCGGGATGACCATGGTGACTCACTCGATTACCGAGCCGGGCGCCTATTCTTCCGGCACAGCCATGCAACCGGCGGCCGAATGGCGCAAAAGCGCGGCCCGCATCCGTCAGCTCGATGACATCGCGCGACGGTTGAAACAGCTGGAAAAGCGCGTTGGGGAAGTGACCCCTGACGGCAATGCTTCATCTGATGGCTGATACCATTTCCATATCAAGTGTGCACAGCCTCTGGACTGCCTCCTTGATTTGCTAGAGGAGTGCGCGTCAGTCGCGCTCCCAATCTTTACATAGGCTTTCCCCTGAAATGATGGACATCAACGAGATTCGCGAATACCTGCCTCACCGTTACCCGTTCCTGCTGGTGGACCGGGTGGTGGAACTGGACACTGAAGGCAAGCGAATTCGCGCCTACAAGAATGTCAGCATCAATGAACCGTTCTTCAATGGTCACTTCCCTGCGCATCCAATCATGCCGGGCGTGCTGATCATCGAAGCGATGGCTCAGGCTGCCGGGATCCTCGGTTTCAAGATGCTCGACGTCAAACCGGCCGACGGCACCCTGTATTACTTCGTCGGTTCCGACAAGCTGCGCTTCCGCCAGCCAGTCAAGCCGGGCGATCAGTTGATCCTTGAAGCGACCTTCATCAGCTGCAAGCGCAAGATCTGGAAGTTCGAGTGCCAGGCTTCGGTGGACGGCAAGCCGGTCTGCTCGGCAGAAATCATCTGCGCGGAACAGAAAGTATGAGTTTGATTGACCCTCGCGCAATCATCGATCCGTCCGCCGTTCTGGCTGACGGCGTCGAGGTCGGCCCGTGGTCGATCATCGGCGCAGGTGTGGAAATCGGCGAGGGTACCGTGATCGGGCCGCACGTGATCCTCAAGGGGCCGACCCGCATTGGTAAGCACAATCGCATCTACCAGTTTTCTTCGGTAGGCGAAGACACCCCGGATCTGAAGTACAAAGGCGAGGAAACCCGCCTGGTGATCGGCGACCACAACGTCATTCGTGAAGGCGTGACCATTCACCGTGGCACCGTGCAGGACCGTTCGGAAACCACCCTGGGTGATCACAACCTGATCATGGCCTATGCCCACATCGGCCATGACAGCGTCATCGGCAACCACTGCATTCTGGTCAACAACACTGCGTTGGCCGGGCATGTACACGTTGACGACTGGGCGATCCTCTCCGGTTTCACACTGGTGCATCAGTACTGCCACATCGGCGCCCACAGCTTTTCCGGCATGGGCACGGCGATCGGCAAGGATGTTCCGGCGTTCGTCACCGTGTTCGGCAACCCGGCCGAAGCGCGCAGCATGAACTTCGAAGGCATGCGCCGTCGCGGTTTCAGCGAAGACGCGATTCATGCGCTGCGCCGTGCCTACAAGACGGTCTATCGGCAGGGCCTGACGGTCGAACAGGCGCTGGCCGAGCTGGCAGAACCGTCTGCGCAGTTCCCCGAAGTCGCCGTGTTCCGTGATTCGATCCAGGCATCGACTCGCGGCATCACCCGCTGATCATGGCCAATCTGCGTATTGCGCTGGTGGCGGGTGAGGCTTCCGGTGACATTCTCGGCGCCGGCCTCATGCGTGCGCTCAAGGCTCAGCACCCGGCAGTCGAGTTCATCGGTGTCGGCGGTCCGCTGATGCAGGCCGAAGGCCTGACCTCGTACTTCCCCATGGAGCGCCTGTCGGTCATGGGCCTGGTCGAAGTCCTCGGTCGGCTGCGTGAGTTGCTCAAGCGCCGCAAGGAGCTGATTGCCACACTGATCGCCGCCAAGCCGGACGTGTTCATCGGCATCGATGCGCCGGATTTCAACCTCAATATCGAACTAAAGCTGCGTCAGGCCGGGATCAAGACCGTGCATTACGTCAGCCCGTCGGTGTGGGCATGGCGGCAGAAACGGGTGCTGAAGATCCGCGAAGGCTGCGATCTGATGCTCACCCTGTTGCCGTTCGAAGCGAAATTCTACGAAGAGAAAGGCGTGCCGGTGCGTTTCGTCGGTCACACCTTGGCCGATACCATTCCGCTGCAAGCCGACCGCGCCGCTGCACGCGCCGAACTGGGCTTGGCCGACGGTCCGCTGGTAGCGCTGATGCCGGGCAGCCGTGGCGGGGAAGTCAGTCGCCTCGGTGCGCTGTTCCTCGACACCGCCGAACGTCTGCGCGCGATGCGTCCGGGCGTGCGCTTTGTCATGCCTTGTGCAAACCCGGAACGCCGGGTGCAACTCGAGGCCTTGCTTGCTGGCCGGGATTTGCCGGTAACCTTGCTCGACGGTAAATCTCATCTGGCCCTGGCCGCGTGCAACGCGGTGTTGATCGCCTCCGGCACTGCTACCCTTGAAGCGCTGCTGTACAAGCGGCCGATGGTGGTGGCGTATCGGTTGGCGCCGCTGACGTTCTGGATTCTCAAACGCATGGTCAAGAGCCCGTACGTGTCGCTGCCCAATTTGCTTGCTCAGCGCTTGCTGGTGCCGGAGTTGTTGCAGGATGATGCGACTGTCGAAGCCTTGGCGCAGACACTGTCGCCCTTGATCGATGGTGGTGATGAACAGACCCGCGGTTTCGACGAGATCCACCGCACGCTGCGGCGCGATGCTTCCAATCAGGCGGCGCAAGCCGTCCTTGACCTGATCGGCAAAACACAATGAGCAAGACAAGCATGCAAATGGGCCTGGATTTCACTCTGGTAGCCGAAGTCGAAGAACTGGTCGCCGGTGTTGATGAAGTCGGTCGTGGCCCGTTGTGCGGTGCGGTGGTAACGGCAGCAGTGATTCTCGATCCGAACCGGCCTATCCTCGGCCTCGACGATTCGAAAAAGCTCACCGAAGCCAAGCGCGAAAAGCTCTACGACGAGATCTGCGAGAAAGCCCTGAGCTGGTGTATTGCCCGCGCCGAAGTTGAAGAAATCGACGATCTGAATATCCTCCACGCGACCATGCTGGCCATGCAGCGCGCGGTTGCCGGTCTGCATATTCAGCCGAAGCTGGCGATGATCGACGGTAACCGCTGCCCGCATTTGCCGATGCGTGCCGAGGCGGTGATTCAGGGCGACGGCAAGGTGCCGGCGATCGCGGCGGCGTCGATTCTGGCCAAGGTCAGTCGTGACCGCGAAATGGCGGCGTTCGAATTGATCTACCCGGGCTACGGCATCGGTGGCCACAAAGGCTATCCGACGCCCGTTCATCTGGAAGCGCTGGCGCGGCTCGGCCCGACGCCGATTCACCGCCGCTCGTTCGCCCCGGTACGCCTGGCTTACGAGGCGCGGGAAAGCCTGACGCAGGTTTAGGCGCAAGGCTGATGTTTTATTCGAGGCCCGGTACAATCCGGGCCTCGTTGTCTCTATGTAACTGGACAGGATCACTATGCCGGCTTCATTCGTTCATCTACGCCTGCACACTGAATACTCCCTGGTCGACGGGCTGGTGCGGATCAAGCCGCTGGTCAAAGCGCTGACCGCCATGAACATGCCGGCGGTCGCGGTCACCGACCAGAACAACATGTGTTCCCTGGTCAAGTTCTATAAAAACGCCATGGGCGCCGGCATCAAGCCGATCTGCGGCGCAGACCTGTGGCTGGCGAACAAGGACCCGGATGCGCCGCTGAGCCGCCTCAGCCTGCTGGTGATGAACGCTCAGGGTTATCGCAATCTCACCGAGCTGATCTCGCGCGGCTTCATCGAAGGCCAGCGCAACGGCATGGTCATCGTCGAGCGCGAGTGGGTGGCCGAGGCCAACGAAGGTTTGATCATGCTGTCCGCCGCCAAAGAAGGCGAGATCGGCATGGCCATGATCGGCGGCAACCCGGCGGAAGCCGAATCGCTGGCCCGCGAGTGGATGGCGGTGTTCCCGGATCGCTTCTATCTGGAAATCCAGCGCACCAACCGCCCCAACGATGAAGAACAGCTGCATGGCGCCGTGGCGCTGGCCGACAAGCTCGGTGCGCCGCTGGTGGCGACCAACGATGTGCGTTTCATCAAGCAGGAAGACTTCGCCGCACACGAAACCCGCGTGTGCATCGGTGAGGGCCGCGCCCTCGATGACCCGCGCCGCTCGAAGAATTACAGCGATCAGCAATACCTGAAAAGCGCCGAGGAAATGCTCGAGCTGTTCAGCGATATTCCCGACGCCATCGAAAACACCGTCGAGATCGCCAAGCGCTGCAACATCGAAGTGAAGCTGGGCACGCACTTCCTGCCCAACTTCCCGATTCCCGATGGCATGACCATCGACGAATATTTCCGCAAGGTCTCCTTCGAAGGGCTCGAAGAACGCTTGGCGGTGCTGCTGCCCAAGGACACCACCGAAGACTACGAAGCCAAGCGCCAGGTCTACGTCGACCGCTTGAATTTCGAGCTGGATATCATCATCCAGATGGGCTTCCCTGGTTACTTCCTGATCGTGATGGACTTTATCCAGTGGGCCAAGAACAACGGCGTACCGGTAGGTCCGGGCCGTGGGTCGGGTGCCGGATCGCTGGTGGCTTACGTACAGAAGATCACCGACCTCGACCCGCTGGAATATGACCTGCTGTTCGAACGTTTCCTCAACCCGGAACGGGTCTCGATGCCCGACTTCGACGTCGACTTCTGCATGGACGGCCGTGACCGGGTGATCGATTACGTGGCCGAGAAATACGGCCGCAATGCGGTGAGCCAGATCATCACCTTCGGTTCCATGGCCGCCAAGGCTGTGGTCCGTGACGTGGCGCGGGTGCAGGGCAAGTCCTATGGCCTGGCGGATCGTCTGTCGAAGATGATTCCGTTCGAAGTCGGCATGACCCTGGAAAAAGCCTACGAGCAGGAAGAGATCCTGCGTGACTTCATCAAGGTCGATGAAGAAGCGGCGGAAATCTGGGAGATGGCGCGCAAGCTCGAGGGCGTGGTGCGTAACGTCGGCAAACACGCCGGTGGTGTGGTGATCGCGCCGACCAAATTGACCGACTTCTCGCCGATCTATTGCGACGAGGCCGGTGACGGTCTGGTGACCCAGTTCGACAAGGACGACGTTGAGGCCGCCGGTCTGGTGAAGTTCGACTTCCTCGGCTTGCGTACCCTGACGATCATCGACTGGGCGCTGAAAACCATCAACCGCGACCGCGCCAAGGTCAACGAGCCGCCGCTGGATATCGCCTTTATCCCGCTGGACGACAAGCCGACCTACCAGTTGCTGCAAAAAGCCGAAACCACGGCGGTGTTCCAGCTTGAATCGCGAGGCATGAAAGAGCTGATCAAAAAGCTCAAGCCCGACTGCCTGGAAGACTTGATCGCACTGGTGGCACTGTTCCGTCCGGGCCCGCTGCAATCGGGCATGGTGGACGACTTCATCAACCGTAAGCACGGTCGCGCCGAACTGGCGTATCCGCACTCGGACTACCAGTACGACGGTCTGAAGCCGGTACTGGCGCCGACTTACGGCATCATCCTGTATCAGGAACAGGTGATGCAGATTGCTCAGGTCATGGCCGGTTACACCCTCGGCGGTGCGGACATGCTGCGTCGGGCGATGGGTAAGAAAAAGCCTGAAGAAATGGCCAAGCAGCGCGGCGGTTTCATTGAGGGTTGCGCGACCAACGGGATCGATGCGGATCTTGCCGGTAACATTTTCGACCTGGTGGAAAAGTTCGCCGGTTACGGCTTCAACAAATCCCACTCCGCCGCTTACGGCCTGGTGTCGTACCAGACCGCGTGGCTGAAAGCTCACTACCCGGCGCCGTTCATGGCCGCGGTACTCTCGGCGGATATGCACAACACCGACAAGGTCGTGACCTTGATCGAAGAAGTGCGGACGATGAAGCTGCGCCTCGACGCGCCGGACGTGAACACTTCGGAGTTCAAGTTCACGGTGAACGACGACGGCCGCATCGTTTACGGCCTCGGCGCGATCAAAGGCGTCGGTGAAGGTCCGGTGGAAGCGATCACCGAAGCGCGTCAGGCCGGTCCGTTCAAGGATCTGTTCGATTTCTGCGCGCGGGTCGACCTCAAACGCATCAACAAACGTACTCTTGATGGCTTGATTCGCAGCGGCGCGCTGGATCGCCTCGGCCCGTATTTCCACGACGAACAAAAGGCCTATCAGGCCAACATCGACCGTAACCGCGCGGTATTGCTGGCGGCGATGGAAGAGGCGATCAAGGCGGCCGAGCAGACTGCGCGGACCCACGACAGTGGCCACGCCGACCTGTTTGGCGGCTTGTTCGTCGAAGAGGATGCCGACGTCTACGCGTCCCATCGCAAGGCCAAGGAACTGACCCTCAAGGAACGCCTCAAGGGTGAAAAAGATACCCTGGGCCTGTACCTGACCGGTCACCCGATCGACGAATACGAAGGCGAGATCCGCCGCTTCGCCCGTCAGCGCATCATCGACCTGAAACCGGCGCGTGACACGCAAACCGTAGCGGGGATGATCATTGCCCTGCGGGTGATGAAGAACAAGAAAGGCGACAAGATGGGCTTCATCACCCTCGACGACCGCTCCGGGCGGATCGAAGCGTCGCTGTTTGCCGATGCGTTCCATTCGGCGCAATCACTGTTGCAGACCGACGCGATGGTGGTGGTCGAAGGCGAGGTCAGCAACGACGACTTCTCCGGCGGCCTGCGCCTGCGGGTCAAGCGGGTGATGAGCATGGAGGATGCGCGGACCAATCTGGCCGAAAGCCTGCGCCTGAAGCTGCACACTCAGGATCTGAAGGGCGATCAGCTACGCTGGTTGGGCGAACTGCTCAAGCGTCATCGCGGCGCGTGCCCGGTGACCATGGAGTACACCAGCCCGGATGCGAAGACCTTGCTGCAGTTCGGCGAGACCTGGCGGATCGACCCGGCGGATACCTTGATTCAAGCCCTGCGTGACCAGTTCGGGCGAGACAACGTCTTCCTCCAATACCGTTGACCGGCAAGTGCCATCATTGCGCTTGCCCGCAACCTGAATTTTTAATCTCGACCTCAGCGCGCCTCTCCCTTAAGGTAGGGCGCGAATAGACAACCGGCCGGCCCAAGCTCACTTGGGACACGACCCAAGACGGACGCCTATGAACCCGAATTTTCTAGATTTCGAACAGCCGATCGCCGACCTGCAAGCCAAGATCGAAGAGTTGCGCTTGGTCGGTAATGACAATTCGCTGAATATCGGCGATGAGATCTCCCGCCTGCAGGACAAGAGCAAGACGCTGACCGAAGACATCTTCGGCAAGCTGACCAGCTGGCAGATCGCACGCCTGGCGCGTCACCCGAAACGCCCGTATACCCTCGATTACATCGAGCACATCTTCACCGAGTTCGACGAACTGCACGGCGACCGTCACTTCTCCGACGACGCTGCCATCGTTGGCGGTATCGCCCGTCTGGAAGACCAGCCGGTGATGATCATCGGCCACCAGAAGGGTCGTGAAGTGCGTGAGAAAGTTCGCCGCAACTTCGGCATGCCGCGTCCGGAAGGCTACCGCAAGGCCTGCCGTCTGATGGAGATGGCCGAGCGCTTCAAGATGCCGATCCTGACTTTCATCGACACCCCGGGTGCCTACCCTGGCATCGACGCTGAAGAGCGCAACCAGAGCGAAGCGATTGCCTGGAACCTGCGTGTGATGGCGCGTCTGAAGACTCCGATCATCGCCACTGTAATTGGTGAAGGTGGTTCCGGCGGCGCACTGGCCATCGGCGTCTGCGACCAACTGAACATGCTGCAATATTCGACCTACGCGGTGATCTCGCCGGAAGGTTGCGCGTCGATCCTGTGGAAAACCGCCGAGAAAGCACCGGATGCCGCTGAAGCGATGGGCATCACCGCTGAGCGTCTGAAAGGCCTGGGTATCGTCGACAAGGTGATCAGCGAGCCACTGGGCGGCGCCCATCGTGACCCGGCTGCTGCCGCCGCTTCGATCCGCGCCGAGCTGAGCTCGCAACTGGCGATGCTCAAGCAGTTCGATAACGAAGCGCTGCTCAAGCGCCGTTACGATCGCCTGATGAGCTACGGTCTCTAATCGAGCGCCGATTTGGCTGACGATGCAAAACACTGTGGGAGCGAGCTTGCTCGCGAAGGCGTTATAACAGACGACGAAATTGTTGAATGTTAATCAGCTTTCGCGAGCAAGCTCGCTCCCACATTTGGTTTCCGGCGAGGGTAAAGACATGGGTGAACGCTCGATTGATTTGCCATCCCGTCTTCTGCTGAACCTTGAGCCCTGGCGCCACGTCGCTCACTGGCGCATCGCCTTCTCCGGTGGCCTCGATTCCACCGTCCTCCTGCATCTGCTCGCCACCCTGGCGAACACTGAATCCCTCCCTGCGCTCAGCGCCATTCATATCCACCACGGCCTTCAGGCTGCGGCCGATGCGTGGCCGCAACATTGCCAAGACGTTTGCGATGCGCTGGACATTCCTTTGCAAGTGGAGCGGGTGACCGTAAAGGGCGGGGCGAGCCTGGAGCGGGCGGCGCGGGATGCGCGTTATGCCGCGTTCAGTTCGCTGACGCAGACCAATGACGTGTTGCTGACTGGCCAGCACCGCGATGACCAAGCGGAAACGCTGCTGTTTCGGCTGTTGCGCGGTGCCGGTGTACGCGGGCTCGGGGCGATGCCGCAGCAGCGCCCAGTGGGGCAGGGCATGCTGGTTCGACCGTTGCTGGATGTCAGCCGTGCTGAGCTGGAAGGTTATGCACAGGCGCATCAGTTGCGCTGGATCGAAGACCCGTCGAACCAGAACCGGCAGTTTTCGCGCAATTACCTGCGCCATCAAGTCATGCCGCTGCTGGCCGAGCGCTGGCCGCAAGCGCAGGCCAGCATGGCGCGAACGGCTGCGCATCTGCGTGAGGCGCAGGGCTTGCTCGATGAGCTGGCGCAGATCGATCTCGCACAAGCCGAAACGCCCCATGAATTCGCTTGGCTGGGTGTGCCATCGCTGGAGCTGACACCATTGAGGGCGTTGTCTGACGCGCGCCAGCGAAATGCCCTCAGCCACTGGCTCGAACCATTGACCCGGCTGCCAGATGCTGACCATTGGTCGGGTTGGACAACGCTGTGCAATGCCGGCGCCGACGCTTCACCGATCTGGCGTCTGGCCGACGGAGAGCTGCACCGCAGCGCCGGTCGCGTCTGGTGGCTGAGCGACAGTTGGTTGCGCACGCCAGTGATCGGCGCCGACTGGCAGACCCCGACTTCAGCGCTACGCTTGCCGGATAACGGACGCGTCATGCTCCACGGGCATGCTCCATCCGGGCCTTTGCGTATTGCCTATCGGCAGGGCGGTGAGGTCATGCAATTGGCTGAGCGCGGCAGCCGTGATCTCAAGCGTCTGCTCAACGAGCGCGCGGTCCCGGCCTTCGTGCGTGGCAGATTGCCGCTGCTGTTTCGTGGCGAAGAGTTGCTCGCCGTGGCGAACCTGCCGGGTCTTGCTGGTCAGATGGACGAAGGCTGGACATTGCACTGGCAGCCAACAGACGAAGATCAAGGTTTGAGCTGAAAGGAGCATTCCGGTAGACTACGCTCCCTTCTTGATACAACTTCTGTGGATTCGCCTGAATTGCAGGAGTTGCCGATTACCAAGCAGTCTTTGCTGGGCGATTCCAAAAAATGTGTAGCGAGCAACGTACCGGTGTTTCATCTGCCGGTCTGTCACAACGCGGCGGTTTTTTCGAAAGGTGCACTGTGATTAATGCAGGTGATCGGGGGCTTCGGCCTTCCTTCGCTTTCCCCGGCGGCTCGTTCCGCTTTAACGCAGACTTCTAGGGTTTTTCATGACGCGCTACATATTCGTCACGGGCGGTGTTGTTTCTTCATTGGGGAAAGGCATTGCCTCGGCTTCATTGGCGGCTATCCTGGAGGCGCGGGGGCTTAAGGTCACCATGCTGAAGCTGGATCCGTACATCAACGTCGATCCAGGCACCATGAGTCCGTTCCAGCACGGTGAAGTGTTCGTCACCCATGACGGCGCCGAGACCGACCTGGATCTGGGGCACTACGAGCGGTTCATCCGCACGACCATGACCCAGAACAACAACTTCACCACCGGCCGTGTCTACGAGCACGTGCTGCGCAAAGAGCGCCGTGGCGACTACCTGGGTGCAACCATCCAGGTAATCCCGCATATCACCGACGAAATCAAGCGCCGCATCATCAAGGGTGCCGGTGACGCTGACGTGGCGATGGTCGAAATCGGTGGCACCGTCGGTGACATCGAGTCGCAACCGTTCCTCGAAGCCATCCGCCAGTTGCGTTTCGAAGTCGGCGCCAAGCGCGCGATGCTGATGCATCTGACGCTGGTGCCGTACATCGCCACCGCTGGCGAAACCAAGACCAAACCGACCCAGCACTCCGTCAAGGAACTGCGTTCGATCGGTCTGCAGCCAGACGTGCTGGTGTGCCGTTCCGATCACCCGATCGACGTGTCTTCGCGTCGCAAGATCGCGCAATTCACCAACGTTGAAGAGCGTGCGGTAATCGCGCTGGAAGACGCCGATACCATCTACAAGATCCCGGGCATCCTGCATTCGCAGGGTCTGGACGATTTCGTCGTTGAGCGTTTCGGTCTGCAGTGCGGCAGCGCCGACCTGTCCGAGTGGGACGCAGTGGTCGATGCCAAGCTGAACCCGGAACACGAAGTGACCATCGCCATGGTCGGCAAGTACATGGAACTGCTCGACGCCTACAAGTCGCTGATCGAAGCGATGAGTCATGCCGGTATCAGCAACCGCACCAAGGTCAACCTGCGCTACATCGATTCCGAAGACATCGAGAACCAGGGCACTGCGCTGCTCGAAGGTGTCGACGCGATTCTGGTGCCGGGCGGCTTCGGTCTGCGTGGCGTGGAAGGCAAGATCACTGCCGTTCAGTACGCTCGCGAAAACAAGGTTCCGTACCTCGGTATCTGCCTGGGCATGCAAGTGGCGGTCATCGAGTTCGCCCGTAACGTGCTGGGCTGGAAAGACGCCAACTCCACCGAGTTCGATCGTGCCAGCGGCCATCCGGTTGTCGGCCTGATCACCGAGTGGGAAGACGCCACCGGCGCTGTCGAAGTGCGTACCGAAGCGTCCGATCTGGGCGGCACCATGCGTCTCGGCGCACAGGATTGCCTGCTTGAGCCGGGCTCCAAAGTCCATGATTGCTACGGCAAGGACGTGATCGTCGAGCGTCACCGTCACCGCTACGAAGTGAACAACAACCTGCTGCCGCAGATCATCGAAGCCGGCCTGAAAATCTCCGGTCGTTCCGCCGATGCTGCGCTGGTCGAAGTGGTTGAAGCGCCGGATCATCCATGGTTCGTCGCCTGCCAGTTCCACCCTGAGTTCACCTCGACCCCACGCGACGGTCATCCGCTGTTCAGCGGTTTCGTCAAAGCCGCGTTGGCTCAACACCAGAAGAAGGCGTAACCCGATGGCACAGAAGATCATCCGCGTCGGCGACATCGAGATTGCCAACGACAAACCCATGGTGCTGTTCGGCGGCATGAACGTGCTGGAAAGCCGTGACATGGCCATGCAGGTTTGCGAAGAGTACGTGAAGGTCACCGAGAAACTCGGTATTCCTTACGTGTTCAAGGCCAGCTTCGACAAGGCCAACCGGTCTTCTGTGACTTCGTATCGTGGTCCTGGCCTGGAAGAGGGCATGCGCATCTTCCAGGATATCAAGCAAGCGTTCGGCGTGCCGATCATCACCGACGTCCACGAGCCGGATCAGGCTGCGGTGGTCGCTGAGGTCTGCGACATCATCCAGCTGCCGGCCTTCCTGTCGCGTCAGACCGATCTGGTCGTCGCGATGGCCAAGACCAATGCCGTGATCAACATCAAGAAAGCCCAGTTCCTCGCACCTCAGGAAATGAAACACATCCTGAACAAGTGCGTGGAAGCCGGTAACGATCAGTTGATCCTCTGCGAGCGCGGTTCGAGCTTCGGCTACAACAACCTCGTGGTCGACATGCTCGGCTTCGGCATCATGAAGCAGTTCGAATACCCGGTATTCTTCGACGTGACCCACGCGCTGCAAATGCCTGGCGGTCGTGCCGACTCCGCCGGCGGTCGCCGCGCGCAGGTCACCGACCTGGCCAAGGCCGGCATGAGCCAGTCGCTGGCGGGTCTGTTCCTCGAAGCGCATCCGGATCCGGACAACGCCAAATGCGACGGCCCTTGCGCCTTGCGTCTGGACAAACTGGAGCCATTCCTGGCCCAGCTCAAGGCTCTGGACGAACTGGTGAAGAGTTTTCCGACGGTAGAAACCGCGTAACGCTCGATTCTCCGGTAAAGTACCGCACGATTTGTCGCTCATGCCCTCGGGCGTGAGCGTTGTCGTCTGCAAGTCTGCCCGCTGTACTTCGCTTGCCGACGATAAAGATTTCCTCTAGCTGCGTCGTTTTCGTCAACTTTGGAGTGTTTACAACAATGGCAAAAATCGTCGACATCAAAGGTCGTGAAGTTCTCGACTCCCGTGGCAATCCCACCGTGGAAGCGGACGTGCTTCTCGACAACGGCATCATCGGTAGCGCCTGCGCGCCGTCCGGTGCATCCACTGGCTCGCGTGAAGCGCTCGAGCTGCGTGATGGCGACAAGAGCCGTTACCTGGGCAAGGGCGTGCTCAAGGCGGTAGCCAACATCAACGGTCCGATCCGCGATCTGCTGCTGGGCACCGACCCGAGCGACCAGAAAGCCCTTGACCAAGCGATGATCAAGCTCGACGGTACCGAAAACAAAGCGACCCTGGGCGCCAACGCCATCCTCGCCGTGTCGCTGGCTGCGGCCAAGGCAGCTGCGCAGGATCAGGATCTGCCGCTGTACGCACACATCGCCAACCTCAACGGCACCCCGGGTGTGTACTCGATGCCGGTCCCGATGATGAACATCATCAACGGTGGCGAGCACGCCGATAACAACGTCGACATTCAGGAATTCATGGTGCAGCCAGTCGGCGCGAAGTCTTTCTCGGAAGGTCTGCGCATGGGCACCGAGATTTTCCATCACCTGAAAGCTGTGCTGAAGGCTCGTGGCCTGAGCACCGCCGTTGGTGACGAAGGCGGTTTCGCGCCGAACCTGGCGTCCAACGAAGACGCGCTGAAAGTGATCTCCGAAGCCGTGGCTAACGCCGGTTACAAGCTGGGCACCGACGTGACCCTGGCGCTGGACTGCGCCGCGAGCGAGTTCTACGAAGACGGCAAGTACAACCTGTCCGGCGAAGGCCAGGTGTTCACTGCTGAAGGTTTCGCCGACTACCTCAAAGGCCTGACCGAGCGTTACCCGATCATCTCCATCGAAGACGGTCTGGACGAATCCGACTGGGCTGGCTGGAAAATCCTCACCGACAAGATCGGCGAGAAGACCCAGCTGGTGGGCGACGACCTGTTCGTGACCAACACCAAGATCCTCAAAGAAGGCATCGATAAAAAGATCGCCAACTCGATCCTGATCAAGTTCAACCAGATCGGCACCCTGACCGAAACCCTGGAAGCCATCCAGATGGCCAAGGCTGCCGGTTACACCGCCGTGATCTCGCACCGCTCCGGCGAAACCGAAGATTCGACCATTGCCGACCTGGCTGTGGGCACCTCGGCTGGCCAGATCAAGACCGGTTCGCTGTGCCGCTCCGACCGCGTTTCCAAGTACAACCAACTGCTGCGTATCGAAGAGCAGTTGAACGGCAAGGCCAAGTACAACGGCCGTGCCGAGTTCCGCGGTTAAGCGCAACCTGATCAAAGGACACCGGATTGTGTCGGAAAAGTCGTGACAGCGATGGATTTGCCACTAATCTGATGCCTTAAGCACAAGCCTGGATCTTTCCAGGCTTCGTGCTATCAGATGCTGCAACATTATGCGTGGCTGTCTTTTTTCACTGGATACCTGATATTCGATGCGCAGTCCTTACTGGTTGTTTCTTGTTTTGCTCTTGCTGCTGGCCGGTCTGCAGTACCGCCTGTGGGTGGGCAATGGCAGTCTGGCGCAGGTCGCCGAGCTGAAACAGCAGATCGCCGAGCAACATGCCGAAAACGAAGGCCTGCTGGAGCGCAACCGGGTGATGGACGCTGAAGTCAGCGAGCTGAAGAAAGGCATGGAGACCGTTGAAGAGCGGGCTCGTCACGAACTGGGCATGGTCAAGGACGGCGAAACCCTTTACCAGCTGGCCCAATGATCGATTCCCTGCCGGCCTTCTGGGCCGTGATTCCTGCCGCGGGCGTCGGTGCCCGAATGGCCGCGGACCGTCCCAAGCAATATCTGCAACTGGGCGGGCGCACAATTCTCGAACACAGCCTCGGCTGTTTCCTCGATCACCCGAGCCTCAAGGGCCTGGTGGTCAGTCTTGCTGTCGAAGATCCCTATTGGCCGAATCTGGCATGCGTCAACGATCCGCGCATTCAGCGGGTTGATGGCGGGGCGGAGCGTTCCGCTTCGGTGCTAAACGCCTTGCTGCATCTGCATGCGCAAGGTGCCGACGATGACGACTGGGTGCTGGTGCACGATGCGGCCCGGCCAAATCTGAGTCGCGATGATCTCGACAAGTTGCTTGCCGAACTCGCGGATGACCCGGTCGGTGGTCTGTTGGCGGTGCCCGCTCGCGACACGCTCAAACGCGTTGATAACAACGGACGTGTGGTTGAAACGGTGGATCGCAGCGTGATCTGGCAGGCGTATACGCCGCAGATGTTTCGCCTCGGCGCGTTGCATCGGGCGTTGGCCGACAGCCTGGTTGCGGATGCGGTGATAACCGATGAGGCTTCGGCGATGGAATGGGCCGGTCTGGCACCGCGTCTGATCGAAGGGCGGGCGGATAACCTCAAGGTCACCCGGCCGGAAGATCTGGAGTGGTTGCGCCAGCGGTGGGCTAACCGCCGCTGATTGCTGTGGCGCCCATTGCGCCGCCTTCGCGAGCAAGCTCGCTCCCACATTTGATTTGCGCCTGACACCAGATGTGCAGTCACTGCACGTCCACTGTGGGAG
>NZ_WBRZ01000479.1:0-1749 GCF_008923895.1 Pseudomonas sp. GXM4 | reverse complement strand
GTGGCAGATAAACGGTACAGCTGCATTGGTTTGTATAACCCCAAATCACCGGAGAACGTCGGTTCGGTGATGCGCGCCGCAGGCTGTTACGGCGTGGCGTCGGTGTTCTACACCGGCAAGCGTTATGAACGCGCCGCCGACTTCGTCACCGACACCAAGCGCGTGCACTACGACATCCCGTTGATCGGCATCGACGACCTGAAAAAAATCCTCCCGCTCAACTGCGTGCCCGTCGCCGTGGAGCTGGTCGACGGCGCCCGGCCGCTGCCCGAATACACCCACCCCGACCGAGCCCTGTATATCTTCGGCCCCGAGGACGGTTCGCTGGATAAAGAGATTCGCGACTGGTGCGAAGACGTCGTGTACATCCCGACCACCGGCTGCATGAACCTCGCCGCCACGGTCAACGTCGTGCTCTACGACCGCATGGCCAAAGGCCTGAACACCCGCTCCGGGCCGAAATTCCGCTGAAGCGTCGCACATTTGATGGAACAAGCTGACCGCCCTGGCAGTCAGCTTATCTATCAATCGCACCCTGCCTGGAGATAGACCATGAGCGAGCTCAAACGCGTAGAACGCATCGAATCCACCCCGTTCCAGTCGCCTTCGCACAAGAACGTGCATGGCTGGGAGCGCGTCGGCTCGTTGACCGGCGGCGTGCTGATGGTCGGCAAGGGCCTGCGCCGTGGCGGCGTGTTCGGCCTGATTCAAGTGGCGCTCGGCGGCATGGCCGTGGCCCGTGGCATTACCGGGCACTGCTCGGCGAAAAGCCTGCTGGAAAAAGGCCGTCAGGACATGAGCAACGTGCGGGCGAAGATCGAACGCGCCGGGGAAGAGCTGAGCAAGCTGAAGACCAATGCCGAAGTGGCCACCGAAACGGCAACCGTTACCGGCAATGATTCGCTGGTCTCGCCGAAGGCCGGCGTCTGAGGCTTTAAAGCAAAAGATCGCAGCCTTCGGCAGCTCCTACACGGAATCACGTTTTCCATCGTTGAGCTGCCGAAGGCCGCGATCTTTTGATCTTTACGGGTTCAACAACCCACCACCTCATCCGCCCGCGCGAAAAATCAGATGATCTTCCCAGTCATCCTCCGGCACGCTGCCTTCGGCGAGCATGCGCCCTGACTGGGAAATCCGCTCATGGTGCACCGCATCGCGGTCGCCACACACCAGGTGATGCCATAACGGCAGATCCTTGCCCTCGCTGACCAGACGATAACCGCAGGTCGGAGGCAGCCATTTGAATTCTTCCGCCTGACCCGGCGTGAGCTGAATGCAGTCCGGGACAAACTTGATCCGGTTCGGATAATCGCTGCACTGGCAGGTTTTCAGATCCAGCAGTTTGCAGGCGATGCGCGTGTAATAGACGCTATTGTCTTCTTCGTCCTCGAGCTTTTGCAGGCAGCACAGACCGCAGCCGTCGCACAGCGATTCCCACTCCTCGTGATCGAGTTGATCGAGGGTTTTGCGTTTCCAGAACGGTTCGACTATGGCGGCCATGGCTCGAGCATCAACATCAAGGTGGTGAAAAGGCCGCCAGTCTAGTGCCAGCGGGCGCGGGGGCCAAGCGCTGGCGACTGCCGGTAAATCCGCTTGTCGGCCTCAGCGCCGCCCAATGGTTCTACTGCCTCGCGCCGCCCTTGAGCGATCTGGTGGCTGAAGGCGATTTCACCCTCTCTCTGAAAAGCGAAAGATCGCAGCCTTCGGCAGCTCCTACATCTGGAATGCATTCCCCTGTAGGAGCTGCCG
>NZ_WBRZ01000478.1:0-1778 GCF_008923895.1 Pseudomonas sp. GXM4 | reverse complement strand
CGTCCGTTGAGGCATTCCCACTCAGAGCGTGGTAACGATCGGTGTCAGGGGGAATAATGTTGGGTCAGAAGAAGCGCATGAGGGCAGCGGCGATGGCTTTGGCAGGAGATCTTTGTTGCTATTCGCCGCGATAGATGCAGCCGCTGGTGCACGTCTCATGAATGCGGATCGCGCTGAGTTCCGGCAACAACGGCTTCATCTCATTCCAGATGAATTTGGCCAGCACTTCGCTGGTCGGGTTTTCCAGGCCGGGAATGTCGTTCAGGTAGTTGTGGTCGAGGCGCTCATACAGCGGCTTGAAAATCGCTTTGATCTCGGAGAAATCGCGAATCCAGCCAGTGTGCGGGTCGAGGTCGCCGCTCAGGTGCAGCGCGACCTTGAACGAGTGACCGTGCAGGCGTCCGCACTTGTGGCCGTCCGGGACGTGCGGCAGGCGGTGGGCGGACTCGAAAGTAAACTCTTTGAAGATTTCCACGGTAGTTTCGGCTCTGTTCAGATGGCGTTCGCCGCAGCGATTCGGGCAGGCGGCGAGTTTATCAGCTTGTCTTTGGCCGTGCTGACTAAAGGGTCAGCAAGCGCTCGGCGAGGCGACCATTGGCCGTCAGTTCGAGAAATTCGTCGCCCAGTCGGCGGCTCTCGTCCATCGCCGTGTGCCAGTATTTCTGCCGGCTCGGCGCATCGCCCATGAAGCGTTTGAAGTCGTTACGTTCGGGCAGTTTGCCGTAGGGCAGGCGGGCCAGATATTCCTTCGACGGCGCGACCAGCAGCACATCCTGCAAACGCTGCACCGAAGCGCGGCGCCAGGGCAGGGTCTTGTCGAACCAGCCGGGAATCACCCGATCGGTGAAGTGCGGATAGAGCACGATACCGTCGCCGCTGTAGGGCAGGTCGAGATGGTAGTCGAGCAAACCGCCGTCGCGGAACGTACCCGCGCCGGCGCCGGGCAAGTCGCGTACGCCTTCCATGACCATCGGGATCGATCCGGAAGCGAGCAGGGCCTGGCGCAGGTTGCCGGTGTTGAGGGCAACGAAGCGCGAGGGGAAATCGGTCAAGGCATCAAGCGGCGGCGCCAGGCGCGGATCGTGGATGATCAGCCGCTCAAAGTGTCGCGACAGGCGTGCACGGCCGCGCAGGTTGTCGGCGATCACTGAACCCAGCGCCAGACCGAGGCGCCCGCGATGGTCTTCAGCGAGGCGGCCCTGGCTTTTCACCACCATGATGTTCAGTCGGTAATCGGCGTTTTCGAGGATGCTCGCATCGCGGCCGTCGAGCAGATCATTGAGCATGCGCTGCGAGCTCTGGCTGATCTCGGCCATGCTCACGCCTTTGTTGAAATGCTGCTCGGCGTAGAGCTGGCCGAGGCGGCGAATGCCCTCGGCGGCGTCCGGCAGGCAGGCGCTGGCGAAGCGCCAGGAACCCACCGAGGCGCCGATCAGCGAACGCTCACGCGGCGCACTTGGCAGCCACTCGCCGAACAACGCCAGATCGAGCCCCTGAATCCCCAACGCCTTCGGCCCACCGGCTGCACCGGGCAGGGTGCCGACGTCTGCGGCGTGCAATCCCTGCGCACGAATCCGCGCCATGGCCCGTGGGCCGGCCTTGAGGGTGAGGGCGGGAAACTTGATGTGGATGGCGGTCATACCGGTCTCGATCGTTAGCAAGCTGGGAATTATAAGCACACCGCCGAATCCTGTGGGAGGGCCCGCGACGACGGCGTACAGATCGTTCCCACGCTCGGCGTGGGAAGGCAACCGGGGACGCTCTGCGTCCCATGGGAA
>NZ_WBRZ01000477.1:0-1779 GCF_008923895.1 Pseudomonas sp. GXM4 | reverse complement strand
CCCACACGAATTTTCAACGCCAACAAAAAATATTTTCCACGCCTGAATTTCCTCGCCAAGCGCTCTAGATCAAGACTTACATTCCCCTTCCAACGGTCGCCCTCAAGCAAAACGCGCTTCTTTTCGAAAATTTATCTTGCGCGCTAAACATTAGCGCTATACATTCTCTTCACACCTACTTAGCGCGCAAACAATTAGCGCACAAAACCACAACCAATGAGGCTCACACCATGCAAACTCTCTACACCGCAATCGCAACTTCCACTGGCGGCCGTGACGGTCGTGCGATCTCCAGCGACAACGTACTCGACGTCAAACTGGCCACCCCGAAAGAACTCGGCGGTGCTGGCGGTGCGGCGACCAACCCGGAGCAACTGTTCGCTGCCGGTTACTCGGCCTGCTTCATCGGCGCACTGAAATTCGTTGCCAGCCAGACCAAGCGCAAGATTCCTGACGACGCATCGATCACCGCCCATGTCGGCATCGGCCAGATCCCTGGCGGTTTCGGTCTGGACATCGATTTGCACATCAGCCTGCCGGGCCTGGAACAAGCCGACGCGCAGTCGCTGGTCGACGCCGCTCACCAGGTCTGCCCGTACTCCAACGCCACCCGTGGCAACGTCGATGTCCGTCTGCACGTGACTGTGTAATCACCCAAGCCCCCGGCCCGAACAAGGAAAAAATGAACATGAACTCCTTCAGCAAAGTCTTGACCGGTACCCTTCTCGCCCTGTCGGTACACAGCGCTTTCGCCGGTGATGTCGAACACAGCACCCAGGCATTCCTCGATGCGCTGAATTCAGGCAGCGGCAAGCCGATCGAGCAGCTGTCGCCCAAGGATGCCCGCGCCGTGCTGGTCGGCGCGCAGTCCGGGGTCAAGTTGACGTTGCCCAAAGCCGATGTCAGCGAGAAGACCATCCAGGTCGATGGCCAACCGCTGAGCCTGACCATCGTCCGGCCGGCCGGGGTCAAGGGTGAGCTGCCGGTGTTCATGTTCTTCCATGGCGGCGGCTGGGTGCTGGGGGACTTCCCGACTCACGAACGTCTGGTGCGCGATCTCGTGGTCGGTTCGGGTGCGGCGGCGGTGTTCGTCAACTACACCCCTTCGCCGGAAGCGCATTACCCGGTGGCGATCAACCAGGCCTACGCTGCGACCAAATGGGTGGCGGAACACGGTAAAGAGATCAATGTCGACGGCAAGCGCCTGGCCGTGGCCGGCAACAGCGTCGGCGGCAACATGGCCGCAGTGGTTGCGCTGATGGCCAAGGACAAGGGCACCCCGGCGATCAAATTCCAGGTACTGCTGTGGCCGGTGACCGATGCCAACTTCGACACCGGTTCGTACAACCAGTACGCCGAAGGGCACTTCCTCACCCGCAACATGATGAAGTGGTTCTGGGACAACTACACCACCGACGCCAAGCAGCGCAACGAGATCTACGCTTCACCGCTGCGCGCCACCACCGCGCAACTCAAAGGTCTGCCGCCTGCACTGGTGCAGACTGCCAGCGCCGACGTGTTGCGTGACGAAGGCGAAGCCTATGCGCGCAAACTCGATGAGGCCGGAGTACCGGTAACGTCGGTGCGGTTCAACGGCATGATCCACGATTACGGTTTGCTCAACGTGGTCAGCCAGGTACCGGCGGTGCGTTCGGCGATGTTGCAGGCGTCTGAAGAACTGAAGCAACACTTGAAGTAACCACCGTCCCATTGTGGGAGCGAGCCTGCTCGCGAAAGCGTCCCGTCAGACAGCGCTTCATTGAATGCCACACCGCATTC
>NZ_WBRZ01000476.1:0-1790 GCF_008923895.1 Pseudomonas sp. GXM4 | reverse complement strand
ACAAACTGTTCAATCACGAAATCCACAAACGCCCGGGTCTTGCCCGGCAACAATTTGTGCTCGGCGTAATAGATCGAAATGTTGCCGTCATCGACAAACCAGTCAGGCAGCACCCGCTGCAACGTCCCTGCCTGAAGATACGCGACCGCAAACGGCATGCTCACCAGCGCAATGCCCAAACCTTGCATCGCCGTTGCACAGGCAGCCTCGGAATCACTCATGGTCATCCGCACCCGCAACATCAGCGGACTGTGTTGCTGATCGCGGTGAGTCAGTTGCCAGGAACGCACGCGCCCGGTCTGCGGTGAGCGAATCAGAATGCCGTCGTGTTGCTTGAGGTCATCGGGATGGCTGATCGGCGCATGTTTTTGCAGATAGTCCTCAGATGCCACCAACACCCGATGCGCCGGTGTCAGCCTGCGCGCAACCACGCCTTGCGGCAGTTCAAAGCCGCCACCAATCGCCGCGTCGAAGCCCTGCCCGATCAGGTCGACTTGGCGGTTATCGAAATGCCAGTCCGGGTTGATCGCGGGATAGCGCCGCAGAAACTCACCGAGCAGCGGCACGATATACAGACGGCCGAACACCGTGCCCATGCTGACTTTCAGCGTGCCGGCCGGTTGCCCGCCGGCACTGGCCAGATTGGCCACGGCATTCTGGATGGTGGTCAGGCTGGCGCTGACTTCACTCAAAAACAGCTGCCCCGCTTCGGTCAGGGTCAGGCTGCGTGTACTACGCTGGAACAGCCGCACGCCAAGCCGCGCCTCCAATTTCGCCACGCTCTTGCCGACCGCCGCCGGGGTCAGGCTCAAGCGTCGCGCGGCTTCGGCGAAGCTGCCGACTTCGGCGCTGCGCACAAAGCATTCGATACTGCTGAACGTTTCCATGATCGCCACTATAAACTTTTGGTTTACACAGACTATAGCAATCATGGTCTACCCGGTTGTCGATGCCACGCCGATACTCGGCACCAACACCAAGGCATTCCGCCTTGAACACTTGGAGATCGAACATGACCACTCAACACCTCAGCGGCAAAGTCGCTCTGATTCAAGGCGGTTCGCGCGGCATCGGCGCAGCCATCGTCAAACGCCTGGCCGCTGAAGGCGCCGCCGTCGCTTTCACTTACGTCAGCTCCGCCGCCAAAGCCGAAGAACTGCAGAACAGCATCACCGGCAACGGCGGCAAAGCCCTGGCGATAAAGGCTGACAGCGCCGATGCCGGCGCGATTCGCCACGCCGTCAGCGCCACCGTCGAAGCGTTTGGCCGCCTGGACATTCTGGTCAACAACGCCGGCGTGCTGGCCATCGCGCCGCTGGAAGATTTCAAACTCGAAGATTTCGATCAGACTTTGGCCATCAACGTGCGCAGCGTGTTCATTGCTTCGCAGGAAGCGGCGAAACACATGGGCGAAGGCTCGCGGATCATCAACATCGGCAGCACCAACGCCGACCGCATGCCCTTCGGCGGTGGCGGCGTGTACGCGATGAGCAAATCGGCACTGGTCGGCCTGACTAAAGGCCTGGCCCGCGACCTCGGCCCACGCGGTATCACCATCAACAACGTGCAACCTGGCCCGGTCGACACCGACATGAACCCGGCCCATGGCGAATTCGCCGACAGCCTGATCCCGCTGATGGCCGTCGGTCGTTACGGCACCGCCGATGAAATCGCCAGCTTCGTCGCCTACCTGGCCGGGCCGGAAGCCGGTTACATCACCGGTGCCAGCCTGACCATCGACGGTGGTTTCGGCGCCTGACAGACCGGCAAAAAAAACGCCGCCCTTCTTT
>NZ_WBRZ01000475.1:0-1817 GCF_008923895.1 Pseudomonas sp. GXM4 | reverse complement strand
AAAAAGCGTGACGCAGAGCGTCACAGGAGGCGTTACCACGCAGAGCGTGGGAACGATCAGTCACCCGGGCTACAGGACATAAAACAGAATCGCCACAAAGTGCAGCAGACTTCCCGCGATCACAAACAGATGCCAGATGCCATGGGCATGCCGCAGGCGGTGATCCAGGGCAAAGAAGATAATCCCCACCGTATACAGAACCCCGCCCGATGCCAGCCAGGCAAACCCCGCTGTGCCCAGTGCGGCAATCAGCGGTTTGACCGCGACCAGCACGATCCAGCCCATCACCGCGTAAATCACGATCGACAGAATCCGCGCCTCGGAACGCGGTTTGATCTCTTGCAGGATGCCGATCAGCGCCAGCCCCCAGACAATCCCGAACAGCGTCCAGCCCCAAGGCCCGCGTAACGTCACCAGGCAGAACGGCGTGTAGCTGCCGGCGATCAACAGGTAGATCGAAAAATGGTCGACCTTCTTCATGATCGCTTTCTTGCGCCCGCGCACGCTGTGATACACGGTCGAGGCGCTGTAGAGCACCAGCAAAGTGAAGGCGTAGATCGCCACGCTGACGATCTTCCATGGACTGCCGTCGAGGCTGGCAATCACCAGCAGCCATACGCCGCCGATAAACGCGGCGATGGCTCCGACCAGATGGGTCCAAGCGTTGAGTTTTTCCCCGTGATACATGTGTCGCATACCTCGTAGTCACTACCGCAAGCGCGCAAGGCTCGGGCCTTGAGCGTAAAAGCGCAATGTTTCTGTTCAACCTCGCCTGCGCGTCACGCGGGAATTGGGCACAATCGGCCGATACCAAAAAGAGTCCGCGCCATGCTGATCGACGAAGAATTGACCCTGAAAAAACTCGAGGTGTTCCTCGCCTTCATGCGCACCGGCAACCTCGCCCGCGCTGCCGCCGAACTGCAGACCAGCAACGTCAGCGTGCACCGCGCCATTCACTCTTTGGAAAATGCCCTGCGCTGCCCGCTGTTCAAACACGAAGGGCGCAACCTGACGCCGCTGGAAAGCGCTTATGTGCTGGAAGAACGTGCGCAGAAGCTGATCAACGACGTCGTCGACAGCGTGCGTCTGACCCGCGAAGCCGCCGGGTTCTCCGCCGAGCGTTTCAAGCTCGGCTCGCTGTATTCGCTGACGGTGAAGACCGTGCCGCAGCTGATCATGGGCCTGAAGATCCGCCGCAGCGAACTCAACATCGACCTGATCCTCGGCTCGAACATCGACCTGCTCTACAAGCTGAAAAACATGGAAGTCGACGCGATTCTGGTGTCGCTGGACGACAGCATCAACGATCCGGATTGCGAGCAGATTGCGCTGTTTTCCGACGACATCTTCCTCGCCACCCCGGCCGATTCAAAATTCGCGCAGCGCAGTGAAGTCGATCTGGCGGAAGTGCGTGATGAAACCTTCATCACCCTGACCCAGGGCTTCGCCACGCATCAGGACGGTGTGCGGGTGTTCAAGCAAGCGGGATTCGAGCCGAAGGTGGCAATGCAGGTCAATGACATCTTCACCCTGCTGAGCATGGTCAGCTCAGGGGTGGGGTACGCCTTGTTGCCGGGGCGGATTGCGGCGGTGTACGAGAACCGGGTGAAGCTCATCCCGTTGCAGGAGAAGTACCGCTTGCAGCAGCACATTGGCGTAGTGTTTCTGAAGGCCAAGGAGCGTGATCCGAATTTGCTGGCGTTGCTGGCGGAGTGTCGGATGTATGCCAATCGCCAGGCCAGCTCATGATGATCGTTCCCACGCTCTGCGTGGGAATGCCTCAATGGACGCTCTGCGTCCGCTTTGGGACGCGGAGC
>NZ_WBRZ01000474.1:0-1827 GCF_008923895.1 Pseudomonas sp. GXM4 | reverse complement strand
TACGTTCGGCCCTCGCAGGCTCGGGTTCCTTCGCTCCGGGACTGATCCGGGCGCAGCGGCTCCGGTTTGCTTCGCTGCACCTCCTTCCGCTGTGTCTGGCTGCGCCAGACGGTCGCTGCGCTCCAACGCCCGGATCAATCCCTCCACTCAGCCTTCCGACGTCGCCGGTGGATCAAGATCAAAAGCACTCGAGCTTGCGCTCATTGTTGAGTGGGGCGGCTTCGCCGCGGGCAGCTGCGCTGCTTTGCCTTTGCTTTTGTAGGAGTGAGCCTGCTCGCGATGGCGGCCTGACAGCCGGCCTGATCTTGAGGTTGTACCCAATCCAACTGTAGGAGCTGCCGAAGGCTGCGATCTTTTGATCTTGCTTTTGCTTTTCTGTGGGAGCTGGCTTGCCAGCGAAGGCGGCCTGACAGCCGACTCATATCTCGCTGATGCACACGATCCAGAATTGTGGGAGCGAGCCTGCTCGCGAAGGCGTCTCCACTGCCAACCCATCTCTGCCAGATTCACCCCGTCCCTGTGGGAGCTGGCTTGCCAGCGGAGGCGGCCTGACAGCCGATCTGTTTCTCGCTGATGTACTCGATTCAAACTGTGGGAGCGAGCCTGCTCGCGAAAGCGTCCCCACTGCCAACCTATCTCTGCCAGATTCACCCCGTCCGTGTGGGAGCTGGCTTGCCAGCGAAGGCGGCCTGACAGCCGACCTGTTTCTCGCTGATGTACTCGATTCAAACTGTGGGAGCGAGCCTGCTCGCGAAAGCGTCTCCACTGCCAACCTATCTCTGCCAGATTCACCCCGTCCGTGTGGGAGCTGGCTTGCCAGCGAAGGCGGCCTGACAGCCGACTCCTATCTTGCTGATGTACACGACCCAGAATTGTGGGAGCGAGCCTGCTCGCGAAGGCGTCTCCACTGCCAACCCATCTCTGCCAGATTCACCCCGTCCCTGTGGGAGCTGGCTTGCCAGCGAAGGCGGCCTGACAGCCGACCTGTTTCTCGCTGACGTACTCGATTCAAACTGTGGGAGCGAGCCTGCTCGCGAAGGCGGTTTATCTGACACCTCGAATGTTGAATGTGCCGAAGCCCTCGCGGTCGGGCTCGCTCCGGGAAGATCAGCTGCGTGACGGGGGCTGGTGGATTTCGTAGTTATCCAGCACCCGGTTCACCGCCAGTTCCGCGAGCATGATCACCTGCTGGATGGCCAGTATGGTGTGCCGCTGTGGGCTGTCGACGTGGGCGGCGATGTCGCTGCTCATGATGCTCGCCGAGGCGAGGGATTCGCAGGCGTGGGCCAGCAGGCTTTCGTTGTCCTGGTCCGGGGCGACCTGGAACATGGTGCTGGGTTTGTGGCTTTGCTGCGCGGTGGTGGCCGGTTTGAGGTAGTGATCCAGCGCACGCTCGGCGGCGTCGTGGAGTTTCGTTGAGTCGGGGGATTGGTAGGGTGAGGTGCTTTCGGATTCGGGGGGATTGGGTGTGGGTTTGAACATGGCAAAGATCCTTTTGGATTAATGGAGCTGCCATTTTTCGTTTTCCAGGCGAAAGGGGGGGCAGCTGTACGCGGACTGGAAAAACCGGCAAAGGATCAAACCCGGCAGACCCGAAGGTCTCCCACGTACAGCCGCCATAACTGAATACCGGCGCTGAAAGAGCGCGGCATTATGTCATGCGCTGTGATCCTGCGGGTTTTCCAGACCCGGTCGCTGATTCGTCAGCAACCACTAGATCCTAGCCAGCGCACGTCCGACGGACAACCTGCAAAACCTGTCGGAAACTTCCCCGTAAACACCGCGATGTAGGAGCTGCCGTAGGCTGCGATTTTTTGATTTTTAAAC
>NZ_WBRZ01000473.1:0-1837 GCF_008923895.1 Pseudomonas sp. GXM4 | reverse complement strand
TCCCCATTCGGTTCCCGGGTTACTGCTGGGTACTGCGCGGAGCATGATTCTTACATTATTCAGATTCGAAAAAATATAGACAAGAAACAAACCTGTCAAAGGTCGAAAGTGAACCGTCGGTCACAATAAAACTATTCGCCGCGTGAATGATCAGCGCCGCGAACAGCTTGAATGCAGCGCGAAGCCACGGGATTCGCGGCTTGGAATAGAGCCTTTTGCCCAACGATGACCTAGAATCGGCCGCAGGTTTTTTTAAAGACTGCCGAACCCGGAGCTGCCATGACACCAGCGTTGGACTTGTTGAAAAAAGTTCGTGCCGAACATCGCGTGCACAGTTACGAACATGATCCGAAGGCCGCGTCCTACGGGCTGGAGGCAGCGGAGAAGCTCGGGCTCGAACCGGCGCAAGTGTTCAAAACCCTGCTGGCCGCCAGCGAAAAAGGCGAACTGCTTGTGGCCGTAGTGCCGGTCGTCGGAACGCTCGACCTTAAAGGGCTGGCCCATGCCGCGGGAGTGAAGAAAGCCGAAATGGCTGATCCCGCTGCCGCGCAACGCTCCACCGGCTACCTGTTGGGCGGCATCAGCCCGCTCGGGCAGAAGAAACGCCTGCGCACCTTCATCGACAATTCCGCTCAGGGGTTCGCGACTATCTATGTGAGTGCCGGGCGGCGAGGACTGGAAGTGGAATTGGCGCCGGCGGTGCTGGCCGAGCACACCCAGGCGCAGTTCGCCGATATCGGCCGGGCTTAAAATGCGCGCCGGCTGTATGAAGAAAAAATTGCGCTTCTGTCACTGGCACTGATCCGGGCCGCCGTTGCATGCTCGGTCGACCAACTCAGGGAGAAAATCATGCAGCTTGCGTTTCATCAGGTCGACGCGTTCAGTGATCGGCCGTTCAGTGGCAATCCGGCGATGGTCTATCGGCTCGACAGCTGGCTGGCCGATGACTTGATGCAGAAGATCGCCGCCGAACACAACTTGGCGGAGACTGCGTTTCTGGTGCGCGAAGGCCAGGCCTGGCATATCCGCTGGTTCACCCCGACCACCGAAGTGCCGCTGTGCGGGCATGCGACGTTGGCCAGCGCGTTTGTACTGTTCGAAATCTATAAGGAAAGTGCCGAGCGCATCGACTTCACCTGCAAGTCCGGGCCGTTGAGTGTCAGCCGCGAAGGCGACCGCTTGTGGCTGGATTTTCCGACCATCGTGCCGTCGGAAATCGGCGTGACGCTGGACGTCGAGCGGGCGCTCGGTGTCGAGGCGGTTGATGTGCTCGGCTCCAACGAGCTGTTCGTGGTGCTGGACTCGGAACAGGCCGTGCTCGACTGCCAACCGGACATGGCGGCGCTGGCGAAACTGCCATGGCTGGGCGCGATCGTTACTGCGCGTGGCAACCAGCATGACTTCGTCTCGCGCTATTTCGCCCCGGCCATCGGTATCAATGAAGACCCGGTGACCGGCTCGACCCATTGCAGCCTGATTCCTTACTGGGCCAAACGTCTGGGAAAATCGAACCTGACCGCGTGCCAGCGCTCGGCGCGGGGCGGGGAATTGTTCTGTCGGCTGGAAGGTGAGCGAGTGAAGATTGGCGGCAATGCGACGCTTGTGGCCAGCGGTACCCTGTTTTTAGGCTGAGGCAATACCAACTGTGGGAGCGAGCCTGCTCGCGAAAGCGCTCTTTCAGTCAACATCTTCGGCGACTGAAACACCGCATTCGCGAGCAGGCTCGCTTGTATGGTAGGACTTGAAGGGAGGAGGAGGGACAAGGCTCGATTCTGACTGTTAGCGCAGTACAGACCGTGGGAGATTTTCACCCTCCTCCTTTCACCCAAGCGCCGAT
>NZ_WBRZ01000472.1:0-1846 GCF_008923895.1 Pseudomonas sp. GXM4 | reverse complement strand
TCGCGGCCTGTAAAACGCCGGATTCACCAATACAAAACACACACCAATAATAATCGCATCAAATGCGGTGAAGAATTCGCGTTGCTGAGGAGTGGGCTTCCATGATCGAAGACTTTTGGAAGGATAAGTACCCGGCTGGAATCGCAGCCGAGATCAATCCAGACGAGTATCCGAACATTCAGGCAGTGTTGAAGCAATCCTGCCAACGCTTCGCCAACAAACCGGCTTTCAGCAACCTCGGCAAGACAATCACCTACGGTGAGCTGTACGAGCTGTCCGGGGCCTTTGCCGCGTATCTGCAACAGCATACCGACTTGCAGCCCGGTGATCGAATCGCCGTGCAACTGCCCAACGTCCTGCAGTACCCGGTCGCGGTCTTCGGTGCCATTCGCGCCGGGCTGATCGTGGTCAACACCAACCCGCTGTACACCGCGCGGGAAATGGAACACCAATTCAACGACTCCGGCGCCAAAGCCCTGGTGTGCCTGGCGAACATGGCGCACCTGGCCGAAGCCGTGGTGCCGAAGACCGGCGTCAAGCACGTCATCGTCACCGAAGTCGCCGACCTGCTGCCGCCGATCAAGCGCCTGCTGATCAACAGCGTCATCAAGTACGTGAAGAAAATGGTCCCGGCCTATCACTTGCCCAAAGCCATCAAATTCAACGACGTCCTGAGCAAGGGCCACGGCCAGCCAGTGGCCGAGGCGAACCCGGACAGCGGCGATGTCGCGGTTCTGCAATACACCGGCGGCACCACCGGCGTGGCCAAGGGCGCAATGCTCACGCACCGCAACCTGGTCGCCAACATGCTGCAATGCAAGGCGCTGATGGGCTCCAACCTCAACGAAGGCTGCGAGATCCTGATCACGCCGCTGCCGCTGTATCACATCTACGCGTTCACCTTTCATTGCATGGCGATGATGCTGATCGGCAACCACAACATTCTGATCAGCAACCCGCGCGACCTGCCGGCGATGGTCAAGGAACTGTCGAAGTGGAAGTTCAGCGGTTTTGTCGGTCTGAACACGCTGTTCGTGGCGCTGTGCAACAACGAAGGTTTCCGCAAGCTGGATTTCTCCGCGCTGAAAGTCACCCTGTCCGGCGGCATGGCCCTGCAACTGGCGGCGGCCGAGCGCTGGAAAGCCGTGACCGGTTGCGCCATCTGCGAAGGCTACGGCATGACCGAAACCAGCCCGGTGGCCACGGTCAACCCGATCCAGCACATCCAGATCGGCACCATCGGCATTCCGGTGCCGTCGACCCTGTGCAAAGTCATCGACGATGCCGGTGTCGAACAGCCGCTGGGCGAAATCGGCGAGCTGTGCGTCAAGGGCCCGCAAGTGATGAAGGGTTACTGGCAGCGTCAGGAAGCTACCGATGAAATGCTCGACAGCGACGGCTGGCTGAAAACCGGTGACATCGCGCTGATCCAGCCGGACGGCTACATGCGCATCGTCGATCGCAAGAAGGACATGATTCTGGTGTCTGGCTTCAACGTCTATCCGAACGAACTGGAAGACGTGCTGGCGACTTTGCCGGGCGTGTTGCAGTGCGCGGCGATTGGCGTGCCGGACGAGAAGTCGGGTGAGGCGATCAAGATTTTCATCGTCGCCAAACCGGGCGTGACCCTGACCAAAGAACAGGTCATGGACCACATGCGCGCCAACGTCACCGGCTACAAAGTGCCGCGTTCGGTGGAATTCCGCGATGCGCTGCCGACTACCAACGTCGGCAAGATCCTGCGCCGCGAATTGCGGGATGAAGAGCTGAAGAAGATCAAGGCCAAGTCTGCCGCGTAAATAAAAAGCCCCGCAGATGCGGGGCTTTTTGTTGGTGAACTGATCGT
>NZ_WBRZ01000471.1:0-1847 GCF_008923895.1 Pseudomonas sp. GXM4 | reverse complement strand
AATTGTGGGAGCTGGCTTGCCAGCGATGAGGCCCGTCAAATCATCACAAAACTCAGACAATGATAAACCGGCCCTCCAGCCGGTTTATTGCTTATCAGGCCGCCCTCCCCATCTGCGCCCGCCGCACCACCGCCGCCAACCGCTTCAACCCCTCATCCAGCCGCGCCGGATCAATGTGGCTGAAGTTCAAGCGCAAATGCCCATGATGCTTGTCCGGCTCAGGAAAGAACGGCTCACCCGGCATGAACGCCACATCATTGGCCAACGCCTCGTTAAGCAAAGTGCGCGTATCCAGCGTTTGCTTCAGCGTCAGCCAGAAGAACAGCCCGCCCTGGGGCATGTTCCACTCAGCCAGATCGGCAAAATGCTCTTCCAGCGCCAACTGAAACGCATCGCGCCGCTGCCGATAGAAATCCCGCAACTCGCTCAAATGCTGTTGATACTTCTGCGAGCCGATCCATTGCAGCGCCTGCCACTGGCCGATGCGATTGGTGTGCAGGTCCGCCGATTGCTTGAGTTTGAGCAGGTGCGGGAACAGATCCGGACTCGCGATCAAGTAACCGACACGCAAACCCGGGAGCAAGGTTTTCGAGACGGTGCCGGTGTAGATCCAGCTGGCTTTTCTCAGACGCGCGGCAATCGGCTTCGCGCTGCCACCATCGAAAGTCAGTTCGCGGTATGGCTCATCTTCAATCAGCGTGACGCCAAATTCATCGAGCAATGCCGCGACTGCGGCGCGCTTGGCCTCGCTGTAGCGCACGGCGGAAGGATTCTGGAAAGTCGGGATCAGGTAGATAAACGCCGGATGGTGTTGTTCCAGACGTTTGCGCAGTTGCGCCAGGTTGGGTCCGTCGGCTTCCTGCGGCACGGTCAGGCAATCGGCGCCAAACAGTTGGAAGATTTGCAGCGCGGCCAGATAAGTCGGCGCCTCCAACAGAATCTCCGTGCCCTTGTCGATGTACAGCTTGGCCGCCAGATCCAGGGTTTGCTGCGAGCCGCTGACCACCAGCACCTGACTCGCCTCGCACGCAAGGCCTAGCGCCCTCGCCTCTGCCGCCAGCGCCTCGCGCAAGGCCGGCTCGCCTTCGCTCATGCCGTACTGCCCCAGCGACAGCGGCATCTCGGCCCATTCCACCTTCGGCAACATCGCCTCAGCGGGCAGACCGCCGGCAAACGACATCACCTCTGGACGCTGGGCGGCGGCGAGAATTTCTCGGATCAAAGAACTTTTCAGGCGCGAGACACGTTCGGAAAAAGCCATGGGGGTCACCGTAGCGAGGCAGGTAAAAAATGAGTCAAACTGGTTGACTGAAACTACGACAGCTTGAGCGAGTACGTCAACATGCTTGACCTTAAAAACCCCGCAAGTCAGCAACAGGCCATGGAAGCGTTCTTCTTCGGCTATCAGGCGTTCACGGCCAAGGCGGATGAAATGCTCGAGCGCCGCGGACTCTCGCGGGTACATCAGCGCATCGTGTTTTTCATCGCGCGCTATCCGAACCTGAGTGTGAAAGAGTTGCTGGCCCTGCTGGGCGTAAGCAAACAAGCGTTGAACATGCCCCTGCGCCAGTTGCAGGAAATGCATCTGGTCGACAGCGTCGCTTCACAGACGGACAAGCGTAAGCGCCTGCTTGAGCTGACGGCGGAAGGCGCGAAGTTCGAGCAGGCGTTGCGCCGTGAGCAGGTGAAATTGCTTGAGCGGGTGTTTGCCGAGGCTGGGGAAGCGGCGGTGAATGGGTGGTTGGCGGTGAATCTGGCGCTTGGGGGCAGTCAGACGCATCTTGATTGACAGGACCGCCCTCTTCGCGAGCAGTCTCGCTCCCACATGGGAACGCTTTACAAAGGTG
>NZ_WBRZ01000470.1:0-1858 GCF_008923895.1 Pseudomonas sp. GXM4 | reverse complement strand
AGGACACCGCATTTCAAGGGTAGGAGCTGCCGAAGGCTGCGATCTTTTGATCTTGATCCTGCTTTCATAACCCAGCCGCCTCCAGCCGCGCCGCATGCTCGACAAACAGCCTTACCGGATCTGCGCCCTTGCCCACCAGCCCCAGCGACTGATTGACGATGTCGAAATGATCCAGCGGATAGTCATCACCGATCACCGTGCCCAGATGCGAGCTGTAACGGCCGACCATGCCATCGCACTGCCCCGGCTCACGGACGAAGGTTCTGGCAAACAAGCGACAACTGCGGTTGGTGCCGTCAAAAAGATTGCCGCCACGATCGGTCTTGCCCGGTTGCAGCGTCCCTGACCAGGAGTAATAGCGCACACCATTGACCTCTTCCGGCCCCTGCCCGCCCCACGTTTGCGGCAGCCCCTGTGGATAACGTTGATTGAATAATGCGACGCCCGCCGTGGTCAGCGATTGGTGGGAAGCGTGGATATCCACCGGCAGTTTCGGCCCGTGATAACCCGTGTCGAGCAATGCCATGACCCAGCCGATCAAGCGCAGCAACGCTTCGAGCAAGCGCCCCTTGGCGCTGTTGGCGGGATAGTGCTTTTCCAGATAATCGGCCAGTTCGGAGCCGTGATTCGGCCCGGCCACCGATGTGACCGAGGCGACCAGATCCGGACGCTGCGCCGCCGCATAGCGCGCGGTCAACGCGCCCTGACTGTGACCGAACAGATTGACCTTCGGCCCCCCTGTCTCGCGGAGAATTTCCTCGATCCGCGTAAGCAACTGCTCGCCGCGCACTTCCGTGGAATTGAGTGGCGAAACCTGCACCGCGACCACCGTCGCACCACCACGGCGCAAGGCCTTGATGATGCCGAACCAATACGGATAAAGCACCAGCCGGACAAAGCCGAGCATGCCCGGCACCAGCACCAGTGGATAACGTGTCGACATGGGGTACATCCTTGTGTGCGGTGGGTGGAGGCCAGACGTGCAAGACGCTCGCCAAGCATCCACCTCGACGATGACAACTCAACGATAAGCCTATTCCAGTCCGCCAGCACCCGCTCCACCGAAACCGGTCTGACTCTCCCGACATCGCAGTCTTCAGAAGTTCCTGCACCGTGCGCGGCGTAAATCGCATAAAACTTTTCGCTTCGCTCAAGACTCACACCCTGAGTAGCGACCGCGTCTTCAGAACGTGGCGCCTATCGGATTAGCCTCCAGGAGAATGAAATGAGTGACGTGCATTTGTCTGATGTTCAAACCCTGCGTCAACGCGCGCGGCAACACGTGGAAAACGGCGCGGTCACCGAGGGCTACAACGCCAACCGTGAGGAAATACTGCGTTTGCTCAATGAGTCGCTGGCCACCGAGCTGGTGTGCACCTTGCGCTACAAGCGCCACTACTTCATGGCCAACGGCCTGAAAGCCAACGTCGCCGCCGACGAATTCCTCGAGCACGCCAACCAGGAAGCCGAGCACGCCGATCGCCTCGCCGAACGCATCGTGCAACTGGGCGGCGAACCGGAGTTCAACCCTGACCTGCTGAGCAAGATGTCCCACGCGCAATACGTGGCGGGCAACACACTCAAGGAAATGGTTTACGAAGATCTGGTGGCCGAGCGCATCGCCATCGACAGCTACCGCGAAATCATCCAGTACATCGGTGACAAGGACCCGACCACCCGCCGCATCTTCGAAGACATCCTCGCCCAGGAAGAAGAACACGCCGACGACATGGCGGATATCCTTAACGATCTGTAATCCCGTCACACCGCTTTCGCGAGCAGGCTCGCTCCCACACTGGAACGTATTTCAATTGAAGAAATGCGTTCGAATGTGGGAGCGAGCCTGCTCGCGAAGGCG
>NZ_WBRZ01000047.1:0-25593 GCF_008923895.1 Pseudomonas sp. GXM4 | reverse complement strand
CGCTATCGCTGGCAAGCCAGCTCCCACAGGTTCATCTGGTGAACACATATTTGGAGTTCACACGGACACTGTGGGAGCTGGCTTGCCAGCGATAGCGTCGGTCCATACGGTGAAAATTTTTCTGTTTTACTTAAGCGCCGCATCCAACCCCATCCGCCCCATATGCCTCGCCTTCAACGAGCCGAAATACAACCACTGCCCATATTCGCGCACCGTGGTAATCGGCGAATAATTGCCTTCGCTCGCGTCCTGCAGATTGGCTATCACCTTGCCGTCCAGATCCAGTCCCAGCACAAACCCACGCTTTTCGACAGGCTTGGGCAAAACCGTCAACGCCCGCACGATCATCTTGCGTACGAACGGGTGCTGCGCGGTGCCGTCGAGTAACGCGTTGCGCGGCGCGTACAACGCTACCCAAAAGCGATTGCTGCCATTGAACGAGAGGTTGTCCGGAAGCCCCGGCAAGTTGTCGATGAACACATCATGGGTACCGGCCTTCGGCCCGCTCAGCCAGTAGCGGCTGATGCGATAAGCACCGGTTTCATTGACCAGCACATAGGCTTCGTCGGGGCCAAGGGTGACGCCGTTCGCGAACTGCAACTTGTCGAGCAAGACGCTGGTCTTGCCGCTCTGAAAGTCGTAACGCAGCAAACGGCCGTCGGCGCCGTGCTCGATGATCGCCTCACCGTCATGGCCATAGCCCCAGCGGCTCGAGGCATCGCTGAAGTAGGCGTAGTGGCCTGACTTGTCGACCGCTACATCATCGGTAAATCCAAATGGCACCCCGTTGGCCTCGGTGGTCAACGGAATCACGCGGCCCTGCGCATCCAGCGACAGCAAGCCTTTGACCGCATCGGCAACTACCAGCATGCCGTTCGGATGACGGGCCAGGCCCAGTGGACGGCCACCGGTGTCGGCCAGGACCTTGCGCTGCGTACCGTCGAGGCTGCTACGGATGAGCCTGCCGTCATGCAATCCGGTGATGAGGAATTCGTCTTCCAGCAGCAGCGCCTCAGGCCCTTCGATGTCGCTCGGCCCGACCTTTGCAACAGCTTTGAGGCGCTGATTGTCCGCGTAGATCCCGTCTTTCAACGAGGGCGCCGGTGGCGGTGTCCAGGCCACTGGTACGACTTTGGTTGGCAGCAACAACAAGAAGGCGATGACGAGAGTGATCAGCAGGCACAGCAGATAACGTAATTTCACGCGCTGGCCCTCGCCGCGCCGATGTACTGCGCGGTCGTGTCGCGCAGGGCAAGCATGGACGCGGCAGACTCGCGCTCAATGCGCCGCTTGAGCAACAGGCGATTGGCCAGACGCATAAGCAAGCCGTCAAAGCGATATTCCAGCGTACGCACGAAACGCGTGCCGCCAGCCTCCGCCGAGCACTCGTAAGTCAAACGCAGGGACAGGCCCTGATCACTTTGCGCGCGTGCGCACCAGCGCCGGCCCGGCAGATATTCAGTGACTTCCCAGCGCAAGTGACCGGCACGTCCGCCGGCATGGATGTCCTCTTCGAAACGCGCACCGGCATGCAGTGGACCGTGCGGACCGTCAATCTTCAATGAGGAGGGATGCCAGTCCGGCCAGTGACTGACGCTGGCGGCATAAGCCAGCACAGCGACCGGCTCGCCGGCGATATCGATCTGGTGCTGCATGCGCGTCATGGGCATTTGCGAATCACTCAAAGGGGCGGGTTCCGGCTCGAGGTACAGCGTGCCGAACAGGTAGTCCATCAAGGGCAGAACGATGTTGAAATTACGCTCCTGCATGCGCTCGCGGCGGTGATGCAGTTCGTGCAGACGGCGCATCTGGCGGATCCACGGCAAACGAGTCAACGGATTCTGCGGCGGCAGATGCTCACAGGCATGGAACACCTCATAGAGCAGATAACCGAGCACCATGCACCCGGCAAACAGCCCGGCGACATTGGCGTTGACCTGCGCGAGCAACCACCACAGGGGCAGCGTGATCACCAGCGTATGAATGACGATCAGCCAGGCTGGAAACAGAATCACTCGCCAGTCCCGCGCCCTGTCGTAAGTCATGTGCCCGGGGGTGAAGAAGCTGTGATGATCGCCGGCATGCCGTGCATAGAACATCTTTGCGAAGGCTTTTTTGTGATGGCCCAAATGGCGATGGACCATGTACACGCCGAAGTTGAATAACAACAGGCTCAGCGGCACGGTCAGCCATTCCAGCCATCTCACTGAATGCACCGTGCGCCAGAACGCAGCGACCGCGAAAATGCCGAACAGCAACACGAACGCGCCATGCAACCACGGGTTGTACAACGGATGAATGGCCGCCCGGTAGCGGCTGCGGAATGCCTCGGTGGTCTGCCTCAACGCTTTCACCTGCGGGTATTGTTGTTATACCCGGCAGATTAGCCGATCCGCTGACTTGTGCAGGGCGAACCTTGCGGCCTTAAGCGCCATGCTCTGGACTGAAGCTGCCCGTCAGCTCAACGGATTCCAGCGTTGCGACCAGTCATCATCGGTGCGGATCACCTCGCGCAACAGATCGAAGGCCTGTTGCAGCACGGCCGAGTCGCGATCGCGGGAATACACCAGATAGGTCGGATAACCGAATTCCGGCGCTTTGGTGACGGCTTCCAGGGCACCGGTCTCCAGGTAAGTGCGCACAACCCGAGTGCGGAAATAGCCGCTGCCGCCATGTTCGAGGATGTATTGCAGGGCCAGCGGGCCAAGGTTGAAGCTCAGCGCGGCTTTGGCTTTTTCCGGCAGGGCGGCGTCGTGCTGACGGCGGAAATCCGGACCCCAATCGATGTAGACGTAAGGCTCCGGACGCTCGGGCGCGCGTACCAGAATCAGTTTTTCCTCCAGCACTTGCTCGACCTGCAGACCCGGCCAGTATTCCGGCTGATAAACCAGCGCGGCATCGAGCACACCGAGTTCGAGCTGACGCAGCAGATTTTCGCCATCGCGAATTTCCATGCGCAGTGCGTGGCCGGGGATTTTCTCGCGCAGTTCCGCCGCCCAACTGAGCATCAACGGGTTGCACAGGCTGACCTCGCCACCGATATGCAGAACGTTGTGATAACCCTCGGGCAGCGGCAAGTCGCGGCGCGCGGCTTCCCAGGTCTGCACCAGTTGATTGGCGTAGATCACAAACGCTTCGCCATTGGCCGTCAACTTCGCCCCGGCGCGATTGCGCACGAACAGCGTACTGCCCAACTGGCTTTCAAGCTTCTGCACCCTTGCGGTGATCGCGGTCTGCGTGACGAACAGCTTCTGCGCGGCGGCGGCAAGGCTGCCGTGACGGACGATTTCGAGGAAAGTGCGAGCGAGGTCGATGTCCATGGGGCGGGGCCGGTATCTGGAGGTGGGGCGCATTGTAAGTCAAAAGTCCCTCTCCCCAACCTGAAAGCAACAACGGATTGAACCGCTGAAAATTGCGTTTGGGTCCTACGGAAACAGGAGCGTTTTGATCAGATTTGGGGATATTTCTGACGACTTTTTCAGGTTGGTCGTCGGACGCCGGGTCTATAGGATCAGTCCTGACATTGAAGTCATCGAGCGCACAGATCGCTCTGGACCCGGACAAAGGATGGACTATGCGAATCCCACTGATTGAAAGCCATACGCCTGCTTATTCGCCTCGCCATTATTGGCGCGACGATCGCGCCAGGTGTCCCTCGGAGGACGTTGCCATGCCGAGCGCCAAAGTGCCCCGGCTCACGGGCTTGAAGAAGCTCGAGGGCAAACCTCTGGAGTTGCTGTTGCGTGGACAGGATACCGGCGACGATCCGATGCTCATCCTGCGCTGCACAAGCGAAGGATTTGAGCTGCTTGATGTGGTGAACATGATCGCAACCTCCGAGCTGTACCAACAGGGAGAGATGGTCAAACGTATCACCGGCAAAGCCGTGAGAACCGTGCGACGCCTGCTCAAGGAAGGCGCGTCGGTGCGCCTGGACATGCCGCAGAGCGTCATCGCCTACCAATATGCCGCTGCGCTGGAACTGGCCATCGAAGTATTCGGGCGTCAGGCCAAGGCCGAATCATGGCTGGAGCAACGCGCTACTTACTTCTACGGTTATGTGCCGCTCGATCTGGTTGGACATGCGCTGGGCTTCAGGATGGTGGAGGAGTATCTGAACCAGATCAAATACGGGGTTTATCAATGAATCCCTTGCCCTGGGATGATCGCTGGTACGCCTGGCGGCTGGATCGCGAGGTGTACAGCGAGACCTGGGACAGCGGCCTCGGATCGAAACGGGACGGCGGCCGCTGGAATACGCCCGGCCGCAGAGTCGTTTATGCGTCGGTCGACCCCTCCACGGCGATACTGGAGGTGGCCGCCCACGGCAGCTTCGATGCACTTGATCAGGAGCCCTATGTATTGACCTGTTTTGAAATCACCCACGACGCCAGCGTCAGAATCGTGCAACCGGAAGATGTGCCCAATCCGCATTGGCTCACGCCGATCAAAACCTCGCCCAACCAGCGAAAGTTTGCCGATGCACTGTTGGCTGAACATCCATTTATCCTGGTGCCTTCGGTGGCCACCCGACACTCGTGGAATTTGCTGGTGAGTTGCGATCTGGCGGAAGGTCAGTTCAGGATGGTTTCGCAAGAGCGGTTTGGGCTGGATACGCGGTTGTTGCAGGAGAGTTGATCGGATTTGTGTGGGCCTGCGAATCCGACATGACAATTTCCAGGTTCCGGGAGCGATCAAGGGCCGATGAGTCGCTGCCAGCTACATTCGCGGCGGCTCGCATTCTACGTCTGGATTGAGGCTTTCAACCAATATAAAGATCCGGTACATTTCGCGCCCACGCTTACTACAAGGAAGTTAAAGATGGCAAAGCCTGCCGCTCGACTCAGCGATCTTAATGCATGCCCGATCACAGGCCATGGCACCAATCCCAGTAACAGCGGTTCCGGTGATGTAAACATCAATGGAATGCCAGTTTTGCGTGTCGGAGACACCACCGCGTGCGGAGATACTGTCACCGAAGGCATCAGCAATATTTTGATCAATGGCAAGCCTATTGCTTTCTTGGGCAGTGCAACGGCCCACGGAGGCATGATAATCACGGGCTCTGGCGACGTTTTTGTCGGCACCCAGGTCGGTTCCGCACCTTTCTCCCCGATTATCACTGTTCCTAAACACAGCGAGCGCTTCCAACTGGTTGATGAGGCCACTGGCGAAGCTATTCCCGACATGCTCTATTGCATCGAAACGGGTGACGGGCAGCGTCTCGTCGGCCATACCGATAGTCATGGTAACGCCGCGCGAGTGTTTACGGCCAACCCGACTTCGATAGTTGTGCAGTGGGGTAAGGAAGCCGCCGCCCATCTCGACGCGCTCGGCCTAGATTACTAAGGGAGGTGGCAGGTGGCAGCCCCCAAAAAGAATCAAGCTCGAACAAGCGATCAACATACAACGACCCAAGTGAAAGGTACGCTGGCACAGGATTACGTAACGGTTGTGGGTGCGTCTTACATGTCCCTTTATGAAAAGGTTCGTGGCCAGAAGGGCAACAAGATGCGCTTTATCAATCAGGGTATCCGCCAACTCACAAAGTATCCAATCGGCACTCCAAACTTCACAATCCAGCGTGTATTTCTGATTTTCAAAAATGACTATCCGGAGAACTTGCTGGCGGCTTTGAAGGACGTTGTCGAAAATCAGCACGGAGCACAGTACCGGGAGATGGACTCGATATCCGGTCTTGTGGATTTCATCGCAGCTCGGCAACGCCGCGGGCGCGAGATCAAACAGCTCGACTTTTTTTCTCATGGTGTGGTGGGCAGTATCGAGTTGGGCTACGAGCTGGATAAAAACGATAGCTACCGTCTGCGTGATGCACAAGCGAGTATGTTCAAGCCCGAAGCGTTTGCCTATGGTGCGAAAATTCACTCCTACGCTTGTCGCACAGGTTTGGGTATCGATGCCGACTTCAAGGTCAATGAAACAGAAGATCCTCATTACGAGCGCAGCCTAGCGCAGATTCTTGCTAATGCTACCCGGACCACCGTGTGGGCATTTCCAAGACGCAGCAACTACGACACGACTTATGGTACTGCCGCGGAACGGGGATCTGTGCCGGGAATTCGTGAAAGAGAAGCAGCTGATGGGCGAGCGATGCGGAATTATTTGAGTCGAAAAACCGCTTATGAACGAAAGCTGATCGAACATCGCAAGACCCTCAAAGACCCAACGGCGCAATTACCTGATGAACAGGCGCCGCAGGCGCCGACGCCAACAGTCTCTGAAGAAGAGCGCAATTTGCTGGCGCACGATGACAGCCGAGCATTGTATGAACGAAAGATTGGATTTCCGCTGGATGCCTTAGGCGCACATCGTGACGTTCGATCAGGTGATACACCGGACGGCGTACCCAAACACCTGCTTGCCTATAAACCGCTATGACGCTCCTGAAGTTTATAGGCAAACGTCACGTCTTATGTGTCTTGTTGATTGCTGTCAGCTTTGCAGGACTATTTATTTACGCCAAGGAAGCCCAGATGCCAGCCAAAGTAATGATGTATTACGGCCCGTGGAGTCCGGAAGAAAACCGTTTCGACGCCAGCCGGTGGTTCAGTTCAGGTATGTATCGCCCGCGTCTCATGGGTACTCCGCCTGAAGAGAGCCCAGTGACCATGCTGCGCAATAGGCCTGAAAGTTTGCGACATATTGAGAATGATGTTCTCTTGACAGAAGCGTTATTCGCTGTAGGGCGGCAGTTTCCGAAGTTGGACACCGAAGACCTCATTCTGAATACGCCGGACCTGCACCGCCAGATACGGTATGCCTATAGTTCATTTGCCGAGCCTGACAGGCCGGTGGATTCCTATTGGCTTTTCATCACGTTTGCAAACAAGACCGTGGTCGTTACGATCGATTGGGACGTGACAGAAAAGAAACTCCTGCCCCGCTCGATGGCTTCGAATCTGATCGAAAAAAGTGATGAAGAGGCGGCATACCTCCAGGTAAAAAAAGAGCTTGATGGGACGGCTTCAGCCAAGCGTTAACTCACGTTGCCATGTCTTCAATGGTTGAAACGACAAATCCCGCCAATAAGCGGGATTTGTGTTTTACCAAGAAGCTTCTTACGAAGGGAACAGCTCGGACAGTTTCATCGACAGCATCATGTCGCCTTCAACGCGCAGCTTGCCGCCCATGAAGGCCTGCATGCCGTCGGTTTCGCCGCTGACGATGTCTTTCAGGGTCTGGCTGTCCAGCACCAGCGTGCAGTTGGCGTCCGGGTTTTCACCTTCCTGGATGTCGCAGGTGCCGTCTTTGACGATCAGGGCGTATTGCTTGTCTTCGTCGGTGATGTTGAAACCGAAGACCAGGTCCAGACCGGCAGCGGCGGCTGGGTTGAACTTGGCTTGCATTGCTTTTACGGCATCAGCTACGGAGGTCATGGTTCGATCCTTTCTTGGTCATGGGAGCTGGGTGGTTACAGCCAGGGTCACAGTAAGCCGGACTCAGCGAAAAGTGATGAGTTCCGGGGCCTTCAGCAGTTGCAGGTGTGCGTGACTGTTGAAGGAAGCCAGAGCCACCTCGCGACCACGAAACTTCAATTGGTTGAGCGAGGTGTTGACGATTTGCCAGTTCAATTCAAAGGCCTGTCTGGCAGGCATTTGCGTAATCAGATGGAGCAGGGCAGTGATGGTACCGCCGGAAGTAAACACGGCGATTTTCTGGTTTTTTTCCGCCAGGTCGAGGATGCGGTGCAGCCCGGCCTGAACCCGCTCGACGAAACCCAGCCAGCTTTCCAGTCCGGGTGTGTCGTAGGTGCCGGCAAGCCAGCGCTCGACAATCAGGGCGAAGATGCGCTGGAATTCACCGCGGTTCTGCGCGGCGTTGCGCAGGATGTCGAGAGCTTCCGGCTCTTCCGGCAGCATGGCCGGGAGCAGAGCGCGGATCACCGCGTCGGCATCGAATTCGTTGAAGGCGGAATCGGTTTCAAGGACTGGAACCGGCAAGCCTCTGGCGCTGAATTGCTCCAGTGCACTGGTGGCCGTGTGCTGTTGGCGACGCAGGTCACCGGCAAGGCAACGATCAAAGCTGATACCGAGGTCGGCGAGGTGCTGGCCGAGGATTTCTGCCTGACGCACACCGGTCGGCGACAGCACGTCGTAATCGTCTGCACCAAAGGAGGCCTGGCCATGTCGTATCAAGTAGATGCTGCCCACGTCCGCGTCGTCCCGGTACGTTGAAGGTCAGGCGAGGTTATGAGGATGGCGTAAGGCTGTCAATGAAAAAACATACGCTTGTTTGAAATGCCCGTTACAGGCGTGTTGCCAGAGGTTTCACGGCTGGCCGATGAGCCAGCGCATGGGTATGCTGGAGCCATTCCGCGTGTAATACACCGTCACGCATTGCTTTGAGGAGTCTCTGTGGATTTTTTCACCGAATACGCCAGCTTCCTGGCCAAGACCGTCACGCTGGTGATCGCCATTCTGGTGGTGCTGGCCAGTTTTGCTGCATTGCGCAGCAAGGGCCGGCGCAAATCGGCGGGCCAGTTGCAGGTCAGCAAACTCAACGATTTCTACAAGGGCCTGCGTGAACGCCTGGAGCAGACCCTGCTCGACAAGGATCAGCTCAAGGCATTGCGCAAGGGCGAAGCGAAAACGGAAAAAAGCGCGAAGAAACAGAAGAACAAGCCTGAGACCAAATCCCGGGTGTTTGTGCTCGACTTCGACGGCGATATCAAGGCTTCCGCCACCGAGAGCCTGCGCCACGAGATCACCGCACTGCTGACCCTGGCCACGCCGAAGGACGAAGTAGTCCTGCGTCTGGAAAGTGGCGGCGGCATGGTGCACAGCTACGGTCTGGCGTCGTCTCAACTTGCGCGAATCCGTGATGCGGGCGTGCCACTAACCGTGTGCATCGACAAGGTCGCGGCCAGCGGCGGTTACATGATGGCGTGCATCGGCGACAGGATCATCAGTGCACCGTTCGCCATCCTCGGTTCGATCGGCGTGGTCGCGCAATTGCCTAACGTCAATCGCCTGCTGAAAAAGCACGATATCGATTTCGAAGTGCTGACCGCTGGTGAGTACAAACGCACCCTGACCGTGTTTGGCGAAAACACCGAAAAGGGTCGCGAAAAATTCCAGGAAGACCTCGACATTACCCATCGCTTGTTCAAAAACTTCGTCGCCCGTTATCGCCCGCAACTGGCGATCGATGAGGTGGCTACCGGTGAGGTGTGGCTCGGTATCGCTGCGCTGGAAAACCAACTGGTGGACGAGCTCAAGACAAGCGACGAATACCTGGCACAGAAGGCCAAACAGGCCGAGGTCTATCACCTGCACTATGCCGAGCGCAAAAGCCTGCAGGAACGCATCGGCATGGCTGCCAGTGGCTCGGTGGACCGCGTGCTGTTGAGCTGGTGGAGCCGTCTTACCCAGCAACGCTTCTGGTAAACCGCAGGCATAAAAAAACGCCGGTCACATGACCGGCGTTTTTGTGTCTGCAACAAAAGTCCGACGCTTAGCGGCGACGGAACAGCGGCAGTGGTTCGTCAGCGGCAGCCTGGTAAGTCACCGAGAAGTCCTTGAGGCCTTCCAGTGCTTCGTACGGGTCTTTGTCCGCGCGAATGGCAAAGGCGTCGAAACCGCAGCGATGCATGTAGAACAATTGGTCCCGCAGTACATCGCCAATCGCACGCAGCTCGCCTTTGAAACCATAACGGTCACGCAGCAGACGGGCATTGGAGTAGTTACGGCCGTCGGTAAACGCCGGGAAGTTCAAGGCGATCACCTGAAACTTGGCGACGTCCTCACCGATTTCCTCGGCCTCTTCATCAGCATCCAGCCACACACCCAGACCACCGTCGCGGGCCAGGAGCATGCGGCTGTGTTCGCGCCACAGCTGCAGCGGCACGATCAGATCGTCGCAGTTGCTGATTTCATCGATATTGAAATCCTTCGGCAACAGGTGCCAGGTTTCGTCGACGACTTCGTTGTTTTTAATGATTCGCTGCATAGACGCGTTCCTTGAAGAGGTCGATGCCAATACGCTGATAGGTGTCGATGAAGCGTTCGTCTTCGGTGCGTTGTTCAACGTACACGTCGATCAGCTTCGAGATCACGTCAGGCATGGCTTCCTGTGCGAAGGACGGGCCGAGGATCTTGCCCAGGCTCGCATCACGGCTGGCGCTGCCGCCGAGGGAGACCTGATAGAACTCTTCGCCTTTCTTGTCCACGCCGAGGATGCCGATATGGCCGACGTGGTGGTGACCACAGGCGTTCATGCACCCGGAGATGTTCAGGTCCAGTTCGCCGATGTCGAACAGGTAGTCCAGATCATCGAAGCGACGCTGGATCGATTCGGCAATCGGGATCGACTTGGCGTTGGCCAGCGAGCAGAAGTCACCGCCTGGGCAGCAGATGATGTCGGTCAGCAGGCCGATGTTCGGTGTGGCGAAACCGCCTTCACGCAACTCGCCCCACAGGGTGAACAACTGGCTCTGCTCGACGTCGGCAAGAATGATGTTCTGCTCGTGGGAAGTGCGCAGTTGCCCGAAACTGTAGCGCTCGGCCAGATCGGCGACGGCGTCGAGTTGCTTGTCGGTGATGTCGCCAGGGGCAACGCCGGTCGGCTTCAACGACAGCGTCACAGCCACATAGCCGGGTTTCTTGTGCGCCAGGGTATTGCGGCTGCGCCAGCGGGCGAAACCCGGATGCTCTTGGTCCAGATCGGCCAGTTGCGCAGTCTGGTTGTCGAGGGTTTTGTAGTCCGGGTCGACGAAATGCTTGGCGACGCGATGCAGCTCGGCTTCGGTCAGCGTGGTCTGGCCACCGCGCAGGTGCTCCATTTCCGCATCGACTTTCTGCGCGAACACTTCAGGCGTGAGCGCCTTGACGAGGATCTTGATCCGCGCCTTGTATTTGTTGTCGCGACGGCCGTAGCGGTTGTACACACGCAGGATGGCGTCGAGATAGCTCAGCAGGTCTTGCCAAGGCAGGAATTCATTGATGAATGCGCCCACCACCGGCGTACGCCCGAGGCCGCCGCCAACCAGCACGCGGAAGCCCAGCTCGCCAGCAGCGTTGTAGACAGGTTCCAGGCCGATGTCGTGGACTTCAATGGCAGCGCGGTCACTGGTCGAGCCGTTGACAGCGATCTTGAATTTGCGCGGCAGGTAGGCGAATTCCGGGTGGAACGTGGTCCACTGGCGGACGATCTCGCACCATGGACGCGGGTCGATCACTTCGTCGGCAGCGACACCGGCAAACTGGTCGGTAGTGACGTTGCGCAGGCAGTTGCCGCTGGTCTGGATCGCGTGCATCTGCACGGTCGCGAGTTCAGCGAGGATGTCCGGGATGTCTTCCACCGCCGGCCAGTTGAACTGCACGTTCTGCCGCGTACTGATGTGGGCATAGCCCTTGTCGTAGTCGCGGGCGATTTTGGCCATCATGCGCACCTGACGCGAAGTCAGCTGGCCGTAAGGCACCGCCACGCGCAACATCGGCGCGAAACGCTGGATGTACAGGCCATTTTGCAGGCGCAGGGGGCGGAATTCTTCTTCGCTCAGCTCACCTGCCAGATAGCGTCGGGTCTGATCACGGAACTGCTTGACGCGGTCCTCGATGATCCGCTGATCGTACTCGTCGTATACGTACATATAAGTCCTGTTCTCAGGCTTGGGCTACACGGAAAACGCTGCGTTTTCGCTTGCTGGAGTCCGATGTTGCCTCTGCAATTCTGCGCGCACGGCCGCGCACTCCGTCACGGAGCCGGGGCAATATACCCGTTTGCAGTTATGCGCAAAAGTGATGTTTGAGTATATGTAAAGAACCAAATCGCCTAACGCGAATGCCGGTCATCTAATCCACATTTGTCGTGCGGACAATCATCGTCTTAACTGTGATCGAGTCTTTGTGCAATCACCGATAAAACCGACAAGAGGCGATGCAATGAGCAACCCGACCAAAGCCAGGAAAAGCGACAGTAGCGTCGATGCGTGGGCCATTTTGTTCCTGATCATTCTCGTTGTAGGAACAGCGGTCTTCTGGGTCAGCCATCAGTAAATCAGCGTTCCGGGCCTTTCTTCCAGGGCCCGGATAGCTCGAGTCGGTGCCCGGCCTGGCGCCATCATACCCCGGCCAGATACAACACCAGTTTGACGATGGCAAACAGCGTCAGGCCAAACACGGCTGTAAACAAAACGCCGAGAATCACGAAGTGGCTGGGTTTGCCGTGGGTAAAGTCCCTTTCCCGGTTCTTGCCGCTTTGCACGCCGAACGCCGCTGCCATGACGCTGTGCAGCATCTGCCAGAAACTCGGCGGTTTGTTGTCGACTGGATCGTCCATAAATCCCTCTGCGAAAAATCGTCCCCCGAAGCATAGTCAATCGCTGTGGTCACGGATGCCGCGTTACAACTTTCGCGCATGGGATATAGCCATGTACCGCCGGACAGCGCGGCGTCAGTGATGTGCTGTCGCTCCATTTACAGGAGCGATGTATGTCCACCGATTCAGACGTTTCGACCGTAACCGAGCGCCCCCTCAAACCTGCGGCGTCCGAGAGCCTCCACGCGCCCTGGCTCGAGTCCGTGATGCCGCATTGGCTGATTCAGGCGCCAGCGCACAGGAAAACCGAGCTCAAGCAGGCGCAGACAGTGTTCCCGCGCTGGTACACGCAAGCGACGCCGGCCCAGCGTCAGGTGGTCAATACCAGCTACAGGATGAGTTTTATTGCACAGACGAGGCTGGACCGCTCCATGTCCACCTTCAAAGACATCGGAACCTTCGCCCGGCCGCTCCTGGCGCAGGCGCTGAAACACCGCTATCAGGTCGCCGTGGATCTGGATAACACGCTGTTGTGCCTCAGGCGGCCAATACGCGCTGGCATTCTCGGCGAGGAAATCGGTTCATTCGAGGCATTGACGCTGCCGATGCTCCAGGCCGCTTTGCACAACTTCGAAAGTGATGAGTGTGCTTATGGCGCCTTTCACAGCAGCTCTGGCTTCGCAACCGCAACCGCCGTAAAAGGTGCCCTCAAGGCTGTTCCGGTGAATGTGTCGGTCAGGAACTACCTGAACCTGTGCCGCGAACTGGATATCGGTGCCCGGTACCAGGCTTATCTGACAAGGTTTTTCCATCCGGTCGATCCGGCCGCGGAAGCGAAGTTGCGCCGGCACTTCATCGCCAGTCAGAAAACGGCCATGCGCGCGGCAGCCGAACGCGCACTGTTGACCAAGGATATTCAACCTGAAGATCACGCGATGATCCTCACGGTGATCAACGGCGAAAGGCACCCGCGAATCGGCGACAAGCAGGTGTGGTTTCAAGACCTGGGCTTGATGCGGCACCGGCTGGTCGGATGTGTGGTGTTCAAGATCGCGCAAAAGTATGGCCCGGTCGACGCGGTAATTCTGTACGTCCCCAACGATCCGGAACACCCGCTCAAGCGCTATACCGGCACGCAAATACAGGACACCTTCAAGCGCCTGTTGAGTGCTCGCGATGCGCAACAGGCGGACAGCACGGCCCCTACGTCCTATCAACGATTCTTCAGTCAGTTCTTCCCATATGAGAAACGTGCGTATTACTTCAGCCAATTCGTAAAGTCTGCAGACGGCGCATCGGATTGGCTGTCGTCACCGTGGCGCAAGATTCTGCAGACAACGTTGATTTTTGTAGAGATCTGGAAGACTTCACCGAAATATCAAAAAATGGTCCCGGATACCGATCCTTACGTGGCAGTTTCGTTGATGCCGCACCTTCAGGTATATCCCTGGGCGAGGAATAGCGACCTCTGGGCGTACTTGTACGAAAAACACCGTGACAAGGTCATCAGCGACGCTCGTGGTCACGCGGTACCTACCGCCGACGTCGACGCCAAGGCGCGCGATGCCAAGCTGTCCGGGCTGCTGCAATTTGGTCTGCTGGCGCTGAACATGGCGTCCATGTTCGTTCCGGTACTGGGCGAAATCATGCTGGTTGTCATGACGGCCCAGTTGCTCTACGAAACTGTCGAAGGCGTGATCGAGTGGAGCGAGGGGGATAAACACGCCGCCAGGGCGCATCTTGTCGACGTTGCTGAAAACCTTGCGCAGATCGGTGCGATGGCCGCCGCAGGAGCAACATTCAATCGGGTGACAGCCGTTAAACCGGAGCCGGTGATCGAAGATCTGCACCCGGTGACGCTGCCTGATGGCAAGAGGCGCCTGTGGCGGCCGACCTTGCGCGGCTATGAACAAGCGCTCATCCCCGGCAAGTTGTCGCGGCCCGACGCGGCGGGGCAGTACCGCGTCGCCGGCACAACCTGGATGCGCCAGGGCGGCAGGCTCTATGAGCAGACGTTTGACCGCTCCAGCGGGCACTGGCGGTTGAAACATCCCACCGACTCTCTGGCTTACCAACCGTTGCTCAGCCATAACGGCCACGGTGCCTGGCGCCTGAGCCTGGAACAGCCCATGGCGTGGGATCGCTTGACCCTGCTGCGACGCATCGGGCACCTCACCGATGGTTACTCCGATGACACCTTGCTGGCGCTGGCCGATATCAGCGGTATCAGCGATGGCGCCCTGCGCAAGATGCATCTGAATCAGTTGCCCCCGCCCCCTGAACTGCGAGACGCCATGCGCCTGTTCGATGCCGATGCACAGGCGAGGCAAATGGTCGAGCAATTGCGCGGAGCCAGGCCCATCGACGAGCACTACCTGTATGCAATCCCGCTGGTCACCGAGATGCCCCGTTGGCCTGCCGATCGGGTTCTGGAGATGACAGCTGATCCGCACGGAGCAGGGCCGTCCATCCGCTATGGTGCGCAGAATACGCTGCCCGGTTTGGGCCACAAGCCCGCTATCAGCCTGACACGTTCGCAAGTGTTGAACGGGGAAATGCCGGCGCGGATTCTGGCTGCGTTGCAAGAGCAGGAAATCAACTATCTGCTGGGACGAACGGCTGCCCAATTTCGCCCGGCACGGCCCGATGAGTTCGGCAAACAACTCGCCGAGTTCGCCTATACGCGTCAACCGGCGATTTTTGACAGTCTTTATCGCGGTACCGAATCGCCGAGTGCGCCCGTGCGCCTGTTGCAGCGTGAATGTCCCGCTCTCAGCGACGTGGCTGCCCAGGATGTGATCGAGCATGCTTCGACGCACGAGCTGGCCCGAATGGATGCGACCGGGCGTTCCCCTTTGAGAATGCTGGAAGAGGCTCGCTGGCATGTCCGCCATGGTCGCCAGGCTCGCGCATTTGCCGGTTTGCACAGCGAAAACCTGGCGTCGGCGGACAGTCGGCGACTGGCTTTGCACGCGCTGGAACAATTGTCTGGCTGGCCGCACTCGCTGCGTGTGGAAATTCGCGAGGGGAGCGTGACTGGCACCTTGCTCGACAGCATCGGCGAGCCGATGGCGCCGGTTAGACGCTATCTGGTGAAAAACGGACCTTTCTATCAAGCGTTCAATGATCACGCCCAGGCATTGAACAGAGTCTCGATGGTCCAGGACAGCTTTTACAGTTCGCTCATGCACGCGTTACCTGAGGACACACGTTCATCAATCGGATTGTCTGTCGGCAACGCCCATGGTGAGCTGCAACAGAAAATCATCGAATCGGCCCACCTTCATCGAGCCGAAGCTGCGCGATTGCTGTCACCGGCTGCAAAGTGGTTCAAACCGCCGGTACGCGTGGGCGCGCGACTGCTGGGTTATTACGCCAGTGGCCGTGGTACAGGCCTCAATCCGTCCCTCGAATCACGCATTGCGCATCTATACCCAGAATCGCGCCAGGCACGGGCATTTCTCGCCCGGCAACACGGCCAGAGTGAAACGCAGATTCAGCTCGAACTGGAATCTCGCCGCCAGGATTGGGACGCGTTGAACGTTGCACTTGAGCGATGGCAGGCAGCGCCGATTGATAGCCGCACTGCAACGCACAGGGCGCAACTGGCACAGACACTGCGAGAGACATGGCGTAATGGTCCCTTGGAGGGGCAGGCGGCGGAGGCGGCCCGCCTGACAATCCATTGCGACACGCCATTGCCCGAGCTGAGTACAGGCTTTCCCCACGTGCGCGAACTGGCCATCACCGGCATCGGCATAACTGACGCCAATGCGGACGGGTTTCTGGCGGCGTTCCCGAATGTCACTGATTTATGGCTCGGTGAATTGAGGCGCTATGGCCAGACACCTGTCACCCGACCGCTTACCACATTGCCAGAGGCGGTTGAGCGGCTGCCCGGGCTGAGACGTCTGCGTTTCTCTACCGATGCGCCATTGCTGGCGGAAAGCTTTGGGCGAAGGCTGGGTGGACTGACTTCGCTGGAGGAACTGCGCATCGACTATCACGGATTCGATTCCACCACCTTGCATGGTCTTGACCTGCAATCGCTGACACGACTGCGCAGATTACGCATCGATGCGCCCCACGCGTTATGGCGATGGCCGGCATACGTTGAACGACTTGAGCAGCTCAGACGCCTTGACCTCACGCACACCTTGATCGAAACCTTGCCCGACTCGCTCTACAGCGGCCATGACAGACTCTGGGCCGGGTTATCGCTGGATTGGTCACGTGTCACCCCAGCGACGTTCCGTCGGGCCTATGAGTTTGTCAGCCGCCACTCCGGCCCGCGCGGCCACTTGCTCGATGTGCATCAGATGGTCAGTGACTATTGCCGCGCCGAACTCGATAGCATGGCCGTCGCCCCGGATAGCGCCGACCCTTTGCCGCAGGCATTCAATGCAGCCTGGTCAACACCGTCGGCAAGGGTGGCGGCGATCGAGCAGCTTCGGGCCGAACATGAGGCCATCTTCGCCGCGTTTTATCCGCCATCCCCGCGCCAGGGATCACGCTATGCAGCGCCCGCGCGGCGCTGGTCGACAGGGGGCAGCGCGGACCTGTTACATACGCTGAAAAGCAGCTGGCACGGTGCGATTCGTCAGCGCTATGGCCTGGCAGCCGACGTTGAGCACTTTAGCTTCGTCGAGCTGCCCGGCGCCACCACCGGTGTCGAGCTTCCTTCGTTGCCGGCCGGCAGTTTCGCCCATGTGCGCACGCTGCGTCTGGGAGGGCTGAACGTGCCCTCCGGCCAGGCGCGGGATTTTATTCGCGCCTTCAGTCATATCGAGACGCTTGAACTGCGGGGATGCATGTTCACCGAGCTACCTTTTGCAGCGCAGGCGTTGCCCGCGCTGCGTCGGCTCGACGTGTCCGGTAACAGAATCACGGTGACGGCAATGGTCCAGCGCCAACTCAATGCGCTGCCACAACTGGTACGACTGAACCTGAGTCATAACCCGCTGGGGCGACTCGATGCCACGGCTTTGAGCGGGCTCGAGGCCTTGAATCTGAGATCGACGGATTTGCTGGCCTGGCCCACCGGGGCGGAAACTCTGCCACGGCTGTCATGGCTCGATTTACGAGACAACCGGATCGCGTCCCTGTCGCCGCAAGCGCTGGCGCATCCTGACGCATTGATGAGGACGAATCTGTCGGGCAACGCCTTCAGTGCCGACGGTGAGGCAGCTTTTCACGCGGCGCTGCAGCGCATCGAGCAGCAGCGGGGGTTGGGCCAGGGCACGTTGTCACGCTTCGCCGCAGAGCCGGTGCCAGAGCATTTTCCGCCGTTGGAAACCGGCGGTTCGTTCAGTGATCTGCTCCTGCCACTCCCGCAGCCGGCGCCTGTCAGCTCAGGCGCTTCGGGGCACTTGCAGCGGTTGGCGGTGATCCTCAATCGCGAACGAGCGCAACGCAGTCTGCTGGTGCTGCGAACACGGGCCTTGAATGACGCTCAGATCGATGCGCAGATCAGCCAATGGCATTTGAGCTGCGAGGCGCTGACCCGTCAGTTGAACGATTGGCTCTATACCAGGGAAGTACGAACGAACACTGTCCTGGTCAGTGCGCAAGTGCGTTCGCTGGTGGCCCGGCGAATCAGCGAGACGTGGCGCGACACCCTGACCCGACACCCCGGCGGCGATGGCCTGGAGCTCGAATTGGCAGGATTGCAGACCGGAGAACTGCCCGCGCTTGTGGTGCAGTTTCCGGGCGTGACGACGCTCGATCTGAGCGGTGCAGGGATCACGGCGCGGGGGAGCGCGGGTTTTCTCGACGGTTTCCCTGACCTCGAGACCTTGTATCTGAGTGGTAACGAATTGGGCGCGGTGCCTGCGCCGGTGCTGCACATGCGTCATCTCACGCGCCTGGACATGCAGTATTGCAGCTTGCGCAGTGCGACGAGTATTTACCCTTTGCTGGGCAACGCGCGGCTGCGCACGCTGGATTTGAGTTACAACGAACTTCGTGTTTTCAATCCACCCGATTATGGCGTGATCGAGTCTCTGGATCTGCGTTACAACCAACTGAGCGAATGGCCTGACGGTGTTTTGCGGGCGCCCGGGTTGCAGGCCCTGAACCTCAGCGGTAACGCAATCGCGGAAATCCCCGCGGCGCTTTTCGATGGTGATCATTCGGGTCTGATCGCAGGCTCGGATCTGTCAGAAAACCGCAATTTGTCGCTTTCTGCATTGCAAGACCTCAGGCGTTACAGCCGCGAGCGCGCCATACCGCATGTGCTGGGCATGACGCGCGCGCAGATTGAGACGATGATCAACCGTCAGGTGTTCGGTGATCTGTTCGGGATTCCCGAAGACGGTGCTCCAACCGATAACGCTGGCGGCGTTGTCGACGATCCCCATGCGCAGGTATTTCCTGCCGAGAAAGTCTTTGATCCAGCCAACGATGTCGCGCCACGCTCGCGCGATCCATGGCTAGCCGACAGCGATCTGCAGCTGGTTGCGCGCAGAACCGAGCTCTGGGCGCAATTGGCGCAAGAGCCGAATCACGAGCGGTTTTTCCAGTTGCTGCGCTTGTTGCTCGATACGCAGGACTACAGGCTGGTGCGAGGCGATCTGACGCAAAGAGTCTGGCGTGTCATGGAGGCCGCTGAGGAAAATACCGAACTGCGGCAGCTGTTGTTTCAGGGCGCCGAGACCCACGGCACCTGCCCGGACGGGCGGATTCTGACATTCAGTGATTTGGAAGTGCGGGTCGCGGTCTATCACCAATTGCGTGACATTCCGTTGAATCGAATGGCGTCCAGAGGTCGGGTGCTGCTGCGTCTGTCGCGGCAACTGTTTCGCCTGGATCACGTCGAGACGCTGGCTGAAGCTGCCGGTCTGGGTATGGATCGTGCTGAAGTGCGCCTTAAATATCGTATCGGTTTGACGGGCGGCTGGGGCGACGGTGTCGATTTACCGGGCCAGCCCGCGTCGATGATTTATGACGTTCCGCTGAGTGATGAACTGCTCGAGTACACCCGCGCCTCGATTCTTGAGGCAGAGGGCACCGATGCGCTGTCCGTAAGCATGGCAGAGCGCGACTACTGGATCTCTTACCTGCAAGATCTCCACCCACAAGAGATGGCCGCGGTGGACGTTGCGGTTGATGAGCGACGCCAGCAACTGTGGGACCAGCTCAATCAGCGTCTCGCCCGCAATGAACTGAGTTCCGAAGAATACGACCTTGAGCTGAACAGGTTGGGCAAGGCCATGGACATGCTGCGCACACAGAAACGCGCCGAGCTGACACGCCGGGTGATCAGCGAGCTGAGCAGCTTCGCTGCGGAATCCGAACAACCCGGCCGCCTGCCACCAACATCCGGTTCCTGAGGGCACCTTGCTGAGGCGGTCCGAGGCAGGCCAAGTCACATCCGCTTACCACTGCTGGTTGCGCAATACCCGGATAACGCAGAAGCGATAACGCGACATGGTTTGCTGAGCGCTCCATCAACAAGGAGTGACCATGAGCGCTATTTCCCCAAAACCCGTGTCGACGCAGCCTGCGTCGACCGATCAGCCGGCAGACGCCAGTCGGTCAGTAAAGCTCGTTGCAACGCAAAGCCTGCACGGCGAGTTTCTCGAAGCTTCGATCCCGCAATGGTTGACCGACGCTTCGCCGCAACGGCGCGAAGCCTTCAAGGCGGTTGCGACAGCATTGCCAGCCTGGTATCAGGATGCGACGCCGGCCCAGCGCAAAACCGTGGACGACACGTTCAAGGCCAGTGTCATCGCCCAGAACAGTCTCGACAAGCGCATGGCGAAACTTCAGGACGTCGAGACGTTTGCCCGGCCATTAGTCATCAAAGCGCTGAAAGACAAACACTCGCTGGATATCGATGTCGACAAAACGCTGCTGTGTCTGCGCCGCCCGGTGGAGATGGGTATCCAGCAAATCGAACTGGCCTCATTCGAGGTGCTCAAGCTAACGCTGCTGGAAGCCGCACTGCACAACTTCGAAGCTGGCGAATGCGAAGGGACCTACCATTCGAGCTCAGGTTTTGTGGTGGCAGGGTCCACGGCGCAGACGTTCGACCATGTGAGCATCGGTATTTCGGTCAGCCAGTTTCTGCACCTTTGCCGCGATCTGGATGTCGGCCAGCAATACCAGACTTACCTGCAAGGATTCTTTCATCCTGAGGAAGCGGTGGCAGAGGCAGTGCTTGCCGAACGCTTCATTGCCGCGCAGAAGGCGACGCTGCGCGCTGCGGCCGAGCAGGCGCTGTTGCAAAAGGATATCGAGGCGGCGGATCACGCGATGATCGTCTCGGTGATTGACGGCGAGATGCATCCCTGGATGGGGAAAAAACAGGTCTGGTTCAAGGACCTGGGGTTGATGAAAAAAAGACTCACCGGCTGCGTCGCGTTCGTCATCTGCGAGAAATACCGCTACACCGACGAACTGATTCTTTACATCCCGCACGATCCCGAACATCCGCTCAAGCGCTACACGTTCCAGCAGATGCGCGACGAGCTCAAACGCTTGCTCACTGCACGCGACGCTCTGCAACAGACGGGCGCAGAGCCCACCGCCTACCAGCGCTTTCTCAGCCAGTTCCTGCCTTATGAACAGCGTCCAGAGTATTTCAGCCAGTTCAGGCAGAAGGCGCCTGACTCACCCGGCGATGGCTGGGATCTGCTGCGCTCGCCATGGCTGTCGGTGCTGCAAGGCTTCACCGCCGGCTCGGCGTTCACCCGCATTCAGCAGGTACCGCCCGAACGCCAGGTCAAATGGGAACCAGTGGCGGACCCTTACATCGCACCGTCCACCCTGGGACGCAAGGGGCAGGGACTTTGGGCTCCCAACGAGGATCTGTGGCAATACCTCTATAGCCAGAATCGCACCAAGCTGATCGATGATGCCCGAAGCCATGCGGTACCGACTGCCGAGGTAGACGCGCGAGCAAGGGACGCCAAACTGGCGCATCTGATGCAACTTGGCATGCTCGGTCTGAACATGGTCTCGATGTTCGTGCCTGTGTTGGGCGAAGTGATGATGGTGGTGATGGCCGGGCAACTGCTCTATGAAACGCTTGAGGGCGCAATCGAATGGGCCGAGGGCGATCGGCGTGCGGCGAAGGATCATTTGATCGATGTGGCGGAAAACCTTGCGCAGATTGCGCTGATGGCCGGTGTGGGCGCCGCAGTAAGGAAAATCTCAAGCGCCAAAGCCGTGCCGGTCATTGAAAGTCTGCATCCGGTGAAGTTGCCCAACGGCGAAACCCGGCTGTGGAAACCCGACCTGAGCGCTTACGAGTCGGCTGTCGCACTGCCTGCCAGTCCCGGGCCAAACAGTGCCGGCCAGCACGTGCTTGAGGGTAAAACCTATATTCGCCAGAGCGGCAAGGTCTATGAGCAGTTTTTCGATGAATCGATCGGCAAATGGCGGATCAGCCATCCGACCGACATCAACGCCTGGCAGCCGGTGCTCCACAGCAATGGAAGCGGTGCCTGGCGGCATACTCTGGAACGTCCGCAGGATTGGGATCGTCTGACCCTGTTGCGGCGCATCGGCCATGCAACCGAAGCGTTTTCCGATGCACAGCTGATCAAAGCTGCCGATATCAGCGGTGTCAGTGAAGCCGCGCTGCGCAAGATGCACATTGATTCTTCGCTGCCGCCACCGGAACTGACCCAGGCCATGCGCATGATGCAAGCAGACGGCAACGCGGCACTGGTTGTCGAGCAGTTGCGCGGGACAAAACCGATCGATGAACTGTACCTCTACGCGTTGCCGCTGATCACCGAAATGCCGCGCTGGCCAGAGAACCGGGTGCTGGAAGTCTTCGACGGCGAGCAATTGTCCGGCAAGTTCGTCAGGTATGGCGCCGCGCGGCGGTTTCGCGATGTCGGCGTCAAGCCACCCATTCAGATATCGCGGGCCGATATCTTCAGCGGTGAACTGCCAGCACGTATTCTCGCAGGACTGGACGAGTCAGAAATCACTCGGCTCCTCGGCGAGCAGGGGGCACGCGTGCGCGATGGCCGACCGGCAGAGTTTGGCAAGCAGATCGCCGACTACGCCAACACCCGCCAGCCGGCGATTTACGACAGCATTCATTCGGGGACCGACCCCGTCGATCCGCAGGTTGCGCGCTTGCAGAAGGCCTGCCCGGGACTCAGTGAACCGGCGGCGCAAACGGTGCTGGCACATGGTCGACCCGATGATCTTCAGCGACTCGGCTCAGGGCAACGAGTACCGCTGCGCCTGTTGGAGGAGGCCCGCTGGTACGCGCGGCAAAGTCGACAGGTAGCGGCATATGCGGGTCTGCGCAGCGAAAACGTCGCTTCTGCGGACAGCCGGCGCCTGGCGTTGCACACGCTGGAGCAATTGGCGGGTTGGCCCGACAGCCTTCGCATTGAAGTACGCGAAGGCCACGACGCCGGCATGCTGCTCGACAGCATCGGCAGTGAAACCGCCAGCGAGAAAAAATACCTGATCAAAACAGGCGTTCAGTTTCAGGCATACAACGAGCGCGGTGAGGCACTCAACAGCCTGCCTCGCGACGGCGACAATTTTTACTCGTCGATCATGCATGCCCTGCCTGATCATGCGCGCCGCAGCCTCGGTGTCCCTGAGGTCGGGCAGTCCGCAGAGTTGCAAGCAAAGATCATCGATCACGCCGACCAGCACCAGGCTGATGCACCCGCGTTGCTGGCGCCTCAGGTCAAGTGGATAAAACCGCCGGTGCGGGTGAACGCTACCTTGATCGGTTATCCCGCCAGTGGACGCGGCGCCGGATTGGCACCGAACCTGCTGGCTCACGTGCAGGATATCTACCCGCAATTGAGCGACGAACAGGCTCGTGGCTTCCTCCTTGACCAGTATCGGGCAGGAAAAAACGACCGGGCCATTTTCGAGCTGTTGCAATCACGTCGGCGTGAGTGGGAACAGCTCAATGCGACGCTGGATGAATGGGCGGGGACAGCGACGGCGGCGCCCTGGGAACGCTCCGGAACAAATTACAAGTTTCGCACCGCGCAAGCGCTGAAAACCTGCTGGCGCAACGCTTTGTCCACTGGGGTCGCGGGTGCCGATCAACTGTCGATTCTCACCTACGATCCTCTGCCAGAGATGACCGTCGACTTTGCTCACGTGCGTGAACTGTCGATTGGCGGCGGGGGTTTGACCGACGCCAATGCCGATGCCTTCCTGACGCGATTTGCCAATATCGAAAAGTTGTCGCTGGGCGAGCGTGGCAGTCTGTTCGGCACCTACATGGAGCACGAGCAGTCACTGACGACCTTGCCCCTGAGCGTGACCCGCATGTCCGCGTTGAAAAAGCTCAAGTTCCGAACGCCAGCGCGGGTGATGGCTGCCGATCTGTCGACAAGATTGCGTAGCCTGACCGCGGTTGAGGAGCTTCATCTCGATTTTCCCGGCGGCGCAGGCAGCCCGCCCGAGCTGGACCTGGCTCCCCTTGAACGACTGAAGAAACTCAAGATTGAAGCGCCGGGCCTGACGCAGTGGCCGGCTTATGTGGAACAACTGCCTGAGCTGGAGCGTCTGGATCTGACGCAGACCGCCATCGCATCCCTTCCACAGACCCTTTATGTCGGGCACGAGAGACTCTGGGCCGGTTTGTCCCTGGACTGGTCGAGGTTCTCCCACGCAGCGTTCAAACCGGCTTACGACTATGTGAAAAACTACATGGGGGAATGGGGGCATCTGGTTGATCTGGACTTGATGGTCCGCCGCTACTGCGCCGGGGAACTGCAGTTTCTGACCGGTGAGGCCGGCCGTCTCAACCCGTTACCTCAGCGCATCATGAGTCTGTGGAACACACCGGAGACCCGACTTGGAGCCGTGGAGATTCTGCGCGTGGAGCACAGCGCAATTTTCCGCCAGTTCTACGAGGCCAGCGCATCCGCAGAGTTGCGTACGGCGACGCCGGCAGCGCGCTGGCAAGCGCCGCCCAATGCCCGGGTGGTTCGTGCACTGGAAAAAAACTGGCGCGCGGCCATACGCCGGCGTTATCGCTTGAACGATGACGTTCGTCCCTTCAATGCTGAGGACTGGATATCCGCCAGCGATCTGGACGACGCCAGCATGTTTGAACTGGTTGACACCGCCTGGGAGCTGGGCGCGGAGTCGGTGAGTGAGCTGCCGCAATTGCCGGCCGGTACGTTTGCCCATGTACAGCGAGTTCGGCTGGACCGCTTGACTGTGCCGGTCGAACAGATCCGCGGCTTTCTCCAGGCGTTCAGTGGCGCCACGAGCCTGGAGGTCACCGCCTGCGGATTGACCGAAGTGCCGGTGCGGCCAGACGATTTGCCCCGGCTCGCACAGCTGGACCTGTCTTTCAACCGAATCGCCGTGACCCCTGAGGTTCAAAGTCAATTCGACGCGCTGAGCAATCTCGAACATCTCAATGCCCGCCTCAATCGGCTGGACACACTGGACGTTTCTCGCCTGACCGGGCTCAGGACGCTCAACCTCAGCTCAAACGGGCTCAATGAGTGGCCGAAGGGGGCGGAGAACCTGGCGCATTTGCAAGCAATGGATTTGCGGCATAACACCATCGGTTCGCTCCCCGATCACGTGCTTGCCGACAACGCTGTGCTGCTCAAGACCCGGCTGCTGAACAACCGCTTCAGTGTCAGCGGCGAAGCGAGCCTAAAGGCGGCGCAGCGACGTATCGAAATGACCTTGGGTTTGCCCGAAGGGGCGCTGCAACGGTTCGAATCGCAAGCGCCATCGATACCCGCCGGTTCCAGCGGTGCCACGCCTGACACGGCACTCAATCGCGCCGCTCATCTCTTGCCACTGCCATCTGTCTCGGTCATTCAGCAAGGCACCGAGATGCATCGCGCAGTGCTGGAAATCTTTCCGTCACTGTCGCTTGAAAAGGCCCAGGCCAGCGTTGAGCGTTTACGCACTGAAGGCCTGTCCCCTGAGCAAATGGTCGGCAGACTGAATCAGTGGCGAGCAAGTAACGAGGCGTTGACGCGTGAGTTGAACGGCTGGATCTTCAACCCGGCGCAAGGGGCTGGTGAAGGGGCGTCGTCAACAAGATTCTTTGATGCCTCCAGGATCCGCGCTTGCTGGCGGGACGGGCTCACCGGCCATACCGAATCCGCCGGACGCACGCTGAGCCTGTCAGCGGGCGGCTTGGGTGATTTGCCTGCGCTGTCGAACGGGTTTTCCCATGTGCGGACGCTGGACCTGACCGGGGCTAAATTTTCCGTCGAGAGTTGCAACCTCTTTTGCCCGGCGTTTCCTGAGTTGACCACGCTGACACTCAATGGCACGGGCCTGGCACGCCTGCCGGAAGCTGTCGGCGGTCTGAGCCGGCTCGAACGGCTGGAATTGAGC
>NZ_WBRZ01000469.1:0-1908 GCF_008923895.1 Pseudomonas sp. GXM4 | reverse complement strand
CTTTGCTTTTTCAAGATCAAAATCAAAAGATCGCAGCCTTCGGCAGCTCCTACAGGGGATGGTGGACCTCATAACAATAATAAAATCGCTGCACTCAGAGGCTCGCCCCCATGGCCGCACCTGCTTCGCCGCTGTCCCACGACGCGATCGTCCAGACCTCCTGGCAACGTTGCCGCGCGTTCGGCCTCGACCACCAGAGCGCCCCGGCCTTCGATCAATTGCCCGCCGCCGGCATTGCGCGGTTGCTCGACAGCCATCACTCGCTGGTGCAGACCACGCATCAGGAAGTCCTGCCCTACTACGAAAACATCCTCAGCAACTCCAACTGCCTGATCATGCTCGCCGACAATCAGGGTCAGGTGCTGACCTCATGGGGCACACAGCGCTTTATCGAACCGAATCTGGCCCGGGGCTTTCAGGCCGGTGCGAGCTGGATGGAGCGCAGCAGCGGTACCAATGCGATCGGCACCGCACTGGCCTGTGAGCAGGCGGTGCACATCGAACACGACGAACACTTTCTCAAGGCCAACCGCTTCATGACCGGCTCCGCCGCGCCGATTTTCGACGCCGAGCGCAAGGTCATCGCCGTGCTCGATGTCTCCAGCGACAGCTACCTGCCGCCCTCGCACACCCTGGGCATGGTCAAGATGATGAGCCAGACCGTGGAAAACCGGCTGATCCTCAACCTGTTCCATGGCCAGCATTTTCAACTGACCTTCAACACCGGGTTGAACAACCTCGACAGCCAGTGGGCCGGGTTGTTGATTTTCGATGAGAGCGGACAGGTGCTGTCGGCCAATCGCCGCGCCGACAATTTGCTCGGTGTGCGTTTGTCCCGCGTCAGCGTTGAAAGCCTGTTCAAGGTGTCGCTGCTGGAGTTGATCAATCAGCCCGAGGGTCTGCCGTTTGCCTTGCAGACCTCTGGACGCAACCGTTTCCAGTGCTTGCTGAAACGGCCGAAACAGGCGCCGGTGCAAGCGCGGGTGTTTGCCGCCGAGGACAAGCCTGCGCCAGCCACTGCGATCAGCCTCAATACGCTGCATTTCGGCGACAGTCGCGTGGAAAAAGCCGTGCGCCAGGCTGAGCGCTTGCTGGAGAAGGACATTCCGTTGTTGATTCACGGCGAAACCGGCGTCGGCAAGGAAGTCTTCGTCAAAGCTTTGCATCAGGCCAGCTCACGGCAAAAACAGGCATTCATTGCAGTGAACTGCGCAGCAATCCCCGCTGAACTGGTCGAGTCCGAGTTGTTCGGTTACGAGAAAGGCGCGTTCACCGGGGCCAACCAGAAAGGCAGCATCGGCCTGATCCGCAAGGCCGACAAAGGCACGCTGTTTCTCGATGAGATCGGTGACATGCCGCTATCAACTCAGGCGCGTTTGTTGCGCGTGTTGCAGGAGCGCTGCGTGCAGCCGGTGGGCAGCAGCGAGTTGTTTCCGGTGGACTTGCGGATCATTTCCGCGACCAACCGATCATTGCGCGAGCAGGTACAACTGGGCCGCTTTCGCGAAGACTTGTACTACCGCATCGGCGGCCTGACCCTGGAGCTGCCGCCGTTACGCGAGCGCAGTGACAAGCAGGCGCTGTTCAAACGGCTGTGGGAGCAACATCGCGAGCCGACGCAATGGGCGGGGCTGAGCCCGGATGTGTTGGAGCTGTTTGAAAAGCACCCGTGGCCGGGGAATTTGCGTCAGGTCAGCAGCGTGATGCAGGTGGCGCTGGCCATGGCCGAGGAACAACCGGTGCGAGCTGAGCATCTGCCGGATGATTTTTTTGTCGACCTGGAGATGGAGCCGGTTGATACGGCGGCGCCGCTGGGGCTGGATTTGAATGATGTCGAGGCGTTGAATCGCGAGTTGAAGGCGGCCGGGGGGAATATTTCGCATCTGGCGCGGCGGCTGGGGGTTAGCC
>NZ_WBRZ01000468.1:0-1932 GCF_008923895.1 Pseudomonas sp. GXM4 | reverse complement strand
CCAAATGAAAGCAAGCCCAAAAGCCCTTGGCGGTCGGTGGCCGAGTATAGACAGTTAGGCTACTAATGACAACGCGTTCACCTACCCCCAATAGCGGATTGCACAAGTTGCATAAAAGGCGTAAATGGCAGGCAATTTCGAGGAAAAAGTCGGCTTAAAGCCTTCTGGAGCAAGACTTTAGGCAAATTGACATTCGAATTTATCTCACTATAGTGGTGCGGGCCCTGCGTGGGGGGTCTGTCTGATGGTTCAAGCATAAATAGGAGGCCACATGGCTGACAAAAAAGCGCAGTTGATCATCGAGGGCGCAGCCCCCGTCGAGCTGCCCATTTTAACCGGCACCGTTGGTCCCGATGTAATCGATGTTCGGGGCCTGACGGCCACGGGCCGCTTCACTTTCGACCCGGGTTTCATGTCGACCGCTTCGTGCGAATCGAAAATTACCTATATCGACGGCGACAACGGCATTTTGTTGCACCGCGGCTACCCGATCGAACAGCTGGCTGAAAAGTCGGACTACCTGGAAACCTGCTACCTGCTGCTCAACGGCGAATTGCCGACCGCAGAACAGAAGGCCCAGTTCGTCAGCACCGTGAAAAACCACACCATGGTTCACGAGCAGCTGAAAACCTTCTTCAACGGTTTCCGTCGCGACGCCCACCCGATGGCCGTCATGTGCGGTGTAGTCGGCGCCCTCTCGGCCTTCTACCACGACTCCCTGGACATCAATAACCCGCAGCATCGCGAAATCTCCGCGATCCGTCTGGTTGCGAAGATGCCGACCCTGGCAGCGATGGTTTACAAGTACTCCATGGGCCAACCCATGATGTACCCGCGCAACGATCTGACTTACGCGGAAAACTTCCTGCACATGATGTTCAACACCCCGTGCGAGATCAAACCGATCAGCCCGGTACTCGCCAAGGCCATGGACCGGATCTTCATCCTCCACGCCGACCACGAGCAGAACGCTTCGACCTCCACCGTGCGTCTGGCCGGTTCTTCGGGTGCCAACCCGTTCGCCTGTATCGCCGCCGGTATCGCCGCACTGTGGGGCCCTGCCCACGGCGGTGCGAACGAAGCCGTGCTGACCATGCTCGACGAGATTGGCGATGTGTCGAACATCGACAAGTTCATCGCCAAGGCCAAGGACAAGAACGATCCGTTCAAGTTGATGGGCTTCGGTCACCGCGTCTACAAGAACCGCGACCCTCGCGCGACTGTCATGAAGCAGACCTGCGACGAAGTGCTGAAGGAACTGGGCATCAACAACGATCCGCAACTCGAACTGGCCATGCGCCTGGAAGAGATCGCGTTGACCGACCCGTACTTCATCGAGCGCTCGCTGTACCCGAACGTCGACTTCTACTCGGGGATCATCCTTAAGGCGATCGGCATTCCAACCAGCATGTTCACGGTGATTTTCGCCCTGGCGCGTACTGTCGGCTGGATTTCGCACTGGAAGGAAATGCTCTCGAGCCCGTACAAGATTGGCCGCCCGCGCCAGCTGTACACCGGTTACGAGTCGCGTGACATCACCAAGCTGGAAGATCGCAAATAAGGTTTTTCTTTTTTTTGTGATGGTTTAGTGGTGTGTCAGGAACGGCCTCTTATATAGAGGCCGTTTTTGTTTGTGGTCTCAGCGGCCTTCGGGCCGACTGGTTCTTGGATTCTGGGGGCATATCCGTTGCTGCGGGTGCTGCCGCTGGCGGTTTCGCTCTTACAGCGAGTCAGCTTTTCCAAACGCCGAAAAGGTAACCCAAAAGGCTTTGCCCCGGCGTACGGCCCGCTCGCTAGGGCTCGGGGTACCTTCGTTACGGGACCGATCCGGGCGCAGCGGCTCCGGTTGGCTTCGCTGCACCTACACTCGCTGTGTACGACTGCGTCGTACGGTCGCTGCGCTCCCCCCCGGATCGATCCCGTAAAGAAACC
>NZ_WBRZ01000467.1:0-1971 GCF_008923895.1 Pseudomonas sp. GXM4 | reverse complement strand
GATAGCGGAATGTCAGGCGACATCAATGTTGGTTGTGCCGACGCCATCGCTGGCAAGCCAGCTCCCACAGGGGCGGCGTTGATTTAAATGGGAGTGTATGAAGCGCTTCTCATGACACTTTTGTTTCAATCCACGCTTTAGCTGTGCAATGCTGGCGCCGAGACCGTTCGCCAACTACAGCTTAAGTATCAAAAACGTAGAAACCGCGCGGTGCCGTTCACTTGCCCCTCTGGGGCGCTGCTACTACAGGGGGTCTGCATGCTCACCCTGCTCAATCTGCTGTCCGCCGTCGCCCTGTTGATCTGGGGCACGCATATCGTCCGAACCGGCATCCTGCGGGTTTATGGCACCAATCTGCGACATGTGATCGGCCAGAACATGTCGAAGAAATGGCTGGCGTTCATCGCCGGTATTCTCGTCACCGCGATGGTGCAGAGCAGCAACGCCACGGCGATGCTGGTCACCTCGTTTGTCGGCCAGGGCCTGATGGCGCTGACCCCGGCGCTGGCGACCATGCTGGGCGCCGATGTCGGTACCGCGTTGATGGCGCGGGTGCTGACCCTCGATCTGTCGTGGCTGTCGCCGCTGCTGATTTTCCTCGGGGTGATTTTCTTTCTGTCGCGCAAACAGACGCGGCTCGGGCAAATGGGCCGGGTGTCGATCGGGCTGGGGCTGATCATTATCGCCCTGCAATTAATCGTCGAGGCCGCCGCGCCGATTACTCACGCGCAGGGGGTGAAGGTGATTTTTGCCTCGCTGACCGGCGACATTCTTCTCGACGCCCTGGTCGGCGCGCTGTTCGCGATGATTTCCTACTCCAGCCTCGCCGCCGTGCTGCTCACCGCTACATTGGCCGGTGCTGCGGTGATCAGCCTGCCGGTGGCGATCGGTCTGGTGATCGGCGCCAACATCGGCAGCGGCATCCTTGCCTTCATGAGCACCAGCATGCAGAACGCCGCCGGCCGCCAGGTTGCGCTGGGCAGTCTGTTGTACAAATTGATCGGTTTGCTGCTGATCATCCCGGTGCTCGACCCGCTGGTGCACTGGATCGACAGCCTCGATTTCAGCCCGCAGGAAATGGTCATCGGCTTCCACCTGCTCTACAACACCGCGCGCTGCCTGATCCTGCTGCCCAGCGTCGGGCCGATGGCGCGGCTTTGTGCGTGGCTGCTGCCGGAGCGGCCGGAGGTCAACGGCACCGCCAAACCGCGCCATCTCGACCCGACCGCACTGGTCACGCCGAGCCTGGCGCTGGCCAATGCCGCGCGGGAAACCCTGCGCATGGGCGATCTGCTCGACAACATGCTCGACGCCTCCCTCGACGTGCTGCGCGGCAAGCAGACCGCCGTCACCCAAGAGATGCGCCGCCTGACCGACGACGTCGAGGCGCTGTACAGCGCGATCAAGTTGTATTTGGCGCAGATGCCCCGCGAGGATCTCGGCGAGCACGACAGTCGGCGCTGGGCCGAGATCATTGAGCTGGCGATCAACCTGAAACTCGCCGCCGACCTGATCGAGCGCATGCTGCGCAAGATCCAGCAGCAGAAGACTTCGCAGCGCCGTTCGTTTTCCGAAGAGGGCCTGGAAGATCTTGCCGGGCTGCAACAGCAATTGATCGCCAACCTGCGCCTGGGCCTGTCGGTGTTTCTCAGCGGCGACCGCGAAAGCGCGCGGCAGTTGTTGCGGGAGAAACGCCGCTTTCGTGCGCAGGAACGGCGTCTGGCCCATGCACACGTCAGCCGTTTGCAACGCAAGATCGTGCAGAGCCTGGAGACCAGCTCGCTGCATCTGGAGTTGATCGCCGACATGAAACGGCTCAATTCGCTGTTCTGCAGCAGCGCCTATGTGGTGCTGGAAACGGCGGACACCGGCGCGCTGGCGGTGGATGACATGGCCGACATTACGCATTCGCCTTGAACGTCTGGGGCTGGGGCCAGTCAGTTACAGTGGTTCAGCCTTGAGACCGTCATC
>NZ_WBRZ01000466.1:0-1974 GCF_008923895.1 Pseudomonas sp. GXM4 | reverse complement strand
GCCAGTAATAACTCTTCATGACAGCCTGCAATCGGCCAATAGTTGCCCGTTGTCTCCGGCAGCAACCGGTCCAGAGTGTGTAAAAACGTTTCGTCAAAATTGAAGTTTGCGCGTCTATGCGAAATCTGAAAATTATCGGCTGTTCAGCCGATCTGGATTTTGCGTAGAAACGCGATTTTCAGTCCAACACTGGGCTCCAATCGCGCTGAAAAACGTTTTTACACAGCCTCGGCCAAAAGCAGCCGTTCAAGGATGACCGCTCCAACCCGCAATCACTAGGCGAGGGAGGTAAGCGTCAGTCGTTTCCATAGTCCGGTTCGTAACTAATCTCACGCTCGTCCACTTCAACAATTTCCTCACTCAAACCGGCAGCTGAAAGCTCATCAGTGCCCACAAGGTGCAAATTGCATTGATCACAAATGAATTCAACTGGAGAATAAGTTGTCTCAACTTCTTCATAACCAGGACTCACTTCCTCCTGATCATCCGTCAGCTCTTCATAGTCTTTGTCCCCGCCCAACACTGCAGTGCATTGGCAAGCGGGACATTGGCGAGTCCAATACCGAGCGTACCTTCCACTTGTTAGGCGATAAAGATGCCACCAAGAGCGCTCCCCGGATTGAGATCTTTGATCTTCCAATGTTTTTGGAGCCCGTTTTTTGCCATCGGCGTCTTTGCTAAAGTTGTCTCGCGCATGCTCAATTTTTTGCAATGCAGACTGACACTTGAGATGAGACAGATGGTTAATGAGTTCTTCCTTCTCTGCAGCCGCACCGCCAATAAAGTCTTCAAGATCTTTGTTAGCTGCCTGCAAAATTAACCGCACTGCGTGCCACAGCTTCCCCTCCCACACTTCCAAACTGATCCCGATATATGCAGCGTGCCCTGAATGAAGCTCGGCATTGCGGCGATCGGCCAAATCTTTGCATGAGTTATAAGCTAAAGAGTTGAATCCCGGAACGACATGTTTAAGGCGCAGGAACACCTCATTGGCATCAATGGTTCGAACAGCCGTAGCGGTAGATATACCGCACGCTTCCAGCATGCTATTAGAATTTTTCGGGTCTACGACCAGACTTGGATGAACCCTTGCCAGTGCGAACTTACCAAGCAATTCAAGTGCCAAAGTTGCCCAGAGTTGGTAGGCATCCTCCGCGTCAACTTCCTTAGCCTCAAGCGCACGCCTGGCGTAGAGCGCTGCTTTGCCATACAGCGCATCATCTGAAAGTGCGGGCGGAATCGTTCGTGTCGCTCCACGTCTAGTTGTATTCATATCCAATCCTTCAGTGAGATGCGTAAAAGGGTGCGATGACCGATGCCAGAGGCATTACCCCTGCGGTGAAGTACAGTCCAGTTGTCAACTACTAGAATTACACCGGCTGTCCACTCTAGAGTCAAACACGGTTGAACTTGAGGTGACTCTAATGCCTCCAATATAGTACGCCCATGTTCTGTGTGTGCGGTCATACAAGCCGGATCGAAACGGATCCACGCTCGATCCGTACTGGCTATCGTGGAATAAAAGCTTGAACGTCCATTCTTTACTGTGAAATTTTCGCGCCGACTTGCAAGGAGTGGAAACCCTGCATCTTTGACTCTCAATAGCTGCGTTGGGGGCGCTCCGCCTCCGTTAATCGAGTGACAGCCTAAAATCAAATACCGTGGTGGTATCGGCAGATGTGATCCGTCAATATGCCAAGGCTGAGCACCTGCTCCAGAAAAACGACTTAACGAGTTTAAAGGAGCCTCATCCGCTCTCAGCGTCTTCAAAGTTTCTAAAACCCTTCTACCTCGCCCGGCTACAACCGCACCTCCCATATACAAGGCGAGTTCCTGCATAGCCTGTGAAACTGATATGGAAGGTCTAGCGTTTAAAGAAACATAGCCATGATCGCGAATTGCTGCATGCAGCCCATCGTAGCTGTAATCCATTCCTATGACTATTATATTGTTTTATATTCGAGAATAATCAAT
>NZ_WBRZ01000465.1:0-2009 GCF_008923895.1 Pseudomonas sp. GXM4 | reverse complement strand
CCATTGATGCGATGGTCAAGGCTGATCCGCAACTGGCGTGGTTGAAGGATGCGGAGGCTCGGGGAGATGTTGATTGGCGGCGCGTGAAGGAGATTCACGAGTCGTTTAAATACGAGAACTCGGGCGTTGGGCCAGCGGCGCAAATTGCCATCGCCATCATGATGTCTTTTGTGATGGGGCCGGCAGGACTGGGCTTGGTCGGCGGTGGCTTCGGCGGCGCATTCGCCACAACCCTCGCTACGACGGGCGTGACAAGCACGATCAGCAACAAAGGCAACCTCGGCGCTGCTTTCAAGGAAACATTCAGCGCCGACAGTCTCAAGAACGCAGCTATCGCTGGCTTCACCGCAGGCATGCTTGATTATGCCGATGCCAATTGGTTTGCAGCGGGGGGCAGCAAAGCCGCAAGTATTCTGACCAGCAGTAATTTTACCGACGTAGCGATCCGAACTGCGGGTCGCGCGGTCATTTCCAGTGGCATCTCTACCACCATTGGTGGCGGTAGCTTTGGTGACAACTTTGGTTCCGCGTTGCTGGGAGAAGCGGGCAGTGTCGCGATGGCGACCGGGTTCAATTTTGTTGGCGATCAAACGATCAAGTTCCCGGAAGGTGGCGTAGTAAAAGTTGTCGCGCATGCGCTGATGGGGGGCTTGCTTTCCGAGGCGATGGGTGGGGATTTTGCTACTGGTGCGGCGGCTGCCGGGTTGAACGAAGCGGCGATGAATGTCCTTGTGAAGTTCGCTGGTGGCAATGATCAGTTGCACTTGATGATGTCGCAGCTAACCGGGCTCGTTGCTGCCGCAGCAGTGGATGGTGATCTGCAGCAGGGTGCAAATATTGCGAAGAATGCCACTCAGTACAACTGGCTGTTACATAGAGACGTTGTCGCGGCGGATAGAGCTCGAGCAGCTTGTGGTTCGGGAGATGGCGCTCAAGGGTGCCGGGACAATATCACCCGGGCAACAGCGGCATTGGATGCCGAAAGACAACGTGATATGGAGGAGTTCGGGCGCAAGATTCAGCTACAAGCACTACAAGAAGGATGGACGCTTGAGCAATACAATGCCGCCAAGGCCAATTATTTTGCAGGCATTGACCCAAAAGAGCTTACGACTGTTTACCCTCCTTCGCTGGATCCGGGATTTCTGGCCAGAGAAGGGGGTACTAGCGTTCGTGAAATAGTTGCTGCATGGCCAGGTGGGGCAGTCAAAACAGCGGAATCCTTCTGGAATGCCGTCTCATCACCTTTTGACACGATTGGTGCAATCGCAAACGGTATTGGCGGGCTAGCTCTGGGGTTTAAGGATTGGATAACCAGTCCGATCCCGTCGCATACGCTGGAAAAAGAATTTGATAAAGTAGCGACTGCCTCCGCCCAGGAATTGGGTGGTATGGCTTTTGACGCTGTTACCGGACTCTTGACTGCTCACATTGGTGGGAAAGCTGTCGAGTGGGTTGAAGGAAAGTGGGTTGATGCAAAAGGCGCAGGTGAAGTTGCCTCTATAGGCGGAAAGACCTGTGTTTATAACTGTGTTGTTGATGGCGTGACTCGTTATGTTGGAATAACCGACGATATAGTTAAGCGCGGTCAAGCTCACCTCAGAGAAAAAGGCATCACAATTGACAGAATAGAGGGTTTACAGAACCTTTCACGTGCTGACGCACGGGCAGTCGAGCAAACACTGATCGACTACCATGGCCTTGGTAAAGATGGCGGCACGTTAATCAATAAGATTAACTCTATATCGTCTGTCAAAAACCCGACTAAGTATGAGCAGGGTTTGATACGCGGCGCCGAGCTGCTAAAAAAAGCTGGATATGAAGGATTTTAAATGGCTAAGAAGGTGAAGCTGGGCGACATTTTGCAGGTGTTAACCTCGCAGGGTGTCGCATATGCGCAAGTTACTCATAAACATCCGGAATTTGGTTTTTTAATACGTATTTTCCCCGGATTTCATAATGAGAAACCAAAAGATTTTTCGGTTGTTGTTGATGGTGAACCACAATTT
>NZ_WBRZ01000464.1:0-2012 GCF_008923895.1 Pseudomonas sp. GXM4 | reverse complement strand
CGCCGGGATCGGGATGCTCATCAGGTGACCTCCGTATGGCACATGGCGTGGGACGTGCTTAAGTGAGTTGACCCGGCCACGACAAATTCGATCCGCAGGTTTGTCTTGTTAATTTCATCTGAACTTTTCCCCGCGCCGGTTGCTCGGAACCTAAGTGAGTTCATGACAGGGCCGGCGCTTTGTCGCGAATACTGTTCCGGCACAAGAGCGTCCTTGGGGCGTTAAGGAGAGATGCTCAATGACTGCTGAAAGACCTTCAGAGCTGAGTTACAACCCGCACATGCCGCTGTCGCAGGCGTTGCTGCTGCCACGCATCGTCATCGAAAACACCATGCCGACTCTCGACGGCGGCCAGTTCGCCGCCAAATCGATTGCCGGGCGCGAAGTGGTGGTGACCAGCAAAGTCTTTGCCGACGGCCATGACAAGCTCGCCGTGCGCATCCGCTGGCGCGAGGAAGGCCAGGAAACCTGGCAGACCGAGGTCATGTCCGATCAGGGCAATAACACCTGGCAAGGCCAGTTCCGCCCTGAGGAGCAGGGCCGCTACCTGTATTGCATCGAAGCGTGGATCGACCATTTCGCCAGCTTCCAGTACGAACTGGAAAAGAAGCACAGCGCGGCGGTGCCGGTTTCTCTGGAGTTGCAGGAAGGCCGCACGATGGTGCAACAGGCCGCCGAACGCAGCGAAGGTCAGCTCAGCGAGCAGCTCGCCGCGCTGCACCATGAATTGTCCGGCCTGCTCGAAACCGAGCAGGTTGCGCTGTTTCTGCACTCGCGCAGTGCAGAGCTGATGGCTCAGGCCGATCACCGTGCCTATCTGAGCATCAGCGCCGAATTTCCCATGGACGTCGAGCGCGAACTGGCCGAATTCGCCAGTTGGTACGAGCTGTTTCCGCGCTCGATCACCGACGATCCCCAGCGTCACGGCACTTTCAACGACGTGCACTCGCGTCTGCCGATGATTCAGGACATGGGCTTCGACGTGTTGTACTTCACGCCGATTCACCCGATCGGCCGCGCCCACCGCAAGGGCCGCAACAATTCCCTGACTGCCGGCCCGGACGATCCCGGCAGCCCGTACGCGATCGGCAGCGAGGAGGGTGGTCACGAGGCGATTCACTCGCAACTCGGCACCCGTGAAGATTTCCGCCGTTTGGTGGCTGCCGCCGCCGACCATGGCTTGGAAATCGCTCTCGATTTCGCCATTCAGTGCTCCCAGGACCATCCGTGGCTCAAGGAGCATCCGGGCTGGTTCAACTGGCGCCCGGACGGCACGATCAAATACGCCGAAAACCCGCCGAAGAAATACCAGGACATCGTCAACGTCGACTTCTATGCGCCGGACGCGATTCCGAGTCTCTGGGTCGAGTTGCGCGACATCGTCGTCGGCTGGGTCAAGGAAGGCGTGAAAATTTTCCGCGTTGACAACCCGCACACCAAACCGCTGCCGTTCTGGCAATGGCTGATCGCCGATGTGCGCACCCTGTATCCGGAAGTGATCTTCCTCGCCGAGGCTTTCACCACGCCGGCGATGATGGCGCGTCTGGGCAAGGTCGGGTATTCGCAGAGCTACACCTATTTCACCTGGCGCAATACCAAGGCCGAGCTGGCGGAATATTTCACCGAGCTGAACCAGTCGCCGTGGCGCGAATGCTACCGGCCGAATTTCTTCGTCAATACCCCGGACATCAACCCGGCGTTTTTGCATGAGTCGGGGCGTCCCGGTTTCCTCATTCGCGCGGCGCTGGCGACTATGGGCTCGGGGCTGTGGGGCATGTATTCCGGTTTCGAATTGTGCGAATCGGCGCCAGTACCGGGCAAAGAGGAGTATCTGGATTCGGAGAAATACGAAATCCGCGTCCGCGATTTCACCGCACCCGGCAACATCATTGCCGAAATCGCCCAGCTCAACCGTATCCGTCGGCAGAACCCGGCGCTGCACACGCATCTGGGGCTGAAACTCTACAACGCCTGGAACGACAACATTCTGTACTTCGGCAAGCGCAGCGCCG
>NZ_WBRZ01000463.1:0-2032 GCF_008923895.1 Pseudomonas sp. GXM4 | reverse complement strand
GGAATGCGTTTCCTGTAGGAGCTGCCGAAGGCTGCGATCTTTTGCTTTTAGAACCACGCGTCCTGCATCGCCAGACACGTATCATCCCGCGCCTCCAGCAAGTCCAGCTCATGCTGGCAACCCGGCACTTCCCATGTCAGGAAATACCGCGCCGCCTGCAACTTGCCCTTATAGAAATCGACGTCCGCCGTATTCCCTTTGGCCAGGCCTTCCTCGGCGCGGATCGCCTGCTCCAGCCAGCGCCAGCCGATCACTGCGTGGCCGAACACTTTCAGGTACAGCGCCGAGTTCGCCAGGCTGCTGTTGATCTTGCCTTGGGCCAGATCGGTGAGCAGGCCGATGGTCACGGTTTGCAGGCGGGCAACGAGTTTTTCCAGTGGTTCGCGCAGTGCGCTCAGCGAGTCGTACGCAGTCGCGCGTTCGGCCGTGTTGGCGATCAACCGAATCAGTTGCTTGAGACCGGCGCCACCGTTCTGCGCCAGTTTGCGCCCGAGCAAATCCAGTGACTGGATGCCGTGGGTGCCTTCGTGGATCGGATTCAAGCGGTTGTCGCGGTAGTACTGCTCCACCGGGTACTCACGGGTGTAGCCGTGGCCGCCAAGAATCTGGATCGCCAGTTCGTTGGCCTTCAGGCAAAACTCCGAAGGCCAGGATTTGACGATCGGCGTCAGCAGGTCCAACAGTTCATGAGCCTGTTTGCGTTCGGCTTCGGTTTCCAGCGTGGTGGTGTCATCGAACAACCGCGCGGCGTACAGGCCGAGGTCAAATGCCCCTTCGACGTAGGATTTCTGCGTCAGCAACATGCGTCTGACGTCCGCGTGCTGAATGATCGCCACCGGCGCTGTGCTCGGATCCTTGCTGTCCGGCACCCGGCCCTGCGGCCGCTCACGCGCATATTCCAGCGAATACAGGTAACCGGCATAGCCGAGCATCACTGCGCCCATGCCGACGCCGATTCGCGCTTCGTTCATCATCTGGAACATGTAGCTCAAACCATGGTGCGGTTTGCCCACCAGATAGCCGACGCACTCGCCGTTATCGCCGAAGTTCAGCGCCGTCGATGTGGTGCCGCGCCAGCCCATCTTGTGGAACAAACCGGCGAGCAGCACGTCGTTGCGCTGGCCGAGGCTGCCGTCGTCGTTGACCAGAAACTTCGGCACGATAAACAGCGAAATACCTTTCACCCCCGGCGGGGCGTCGGGCAGTTTGGCCAGAACCATGTGCACGATGTTTTCCGACAGCGGATGATCGCCGCCGGAAATGAAGATCTTGTTGCCCTTCAGGCGATAGGTGCCGTCGGATGCGGGCTCGGCGCGGGTGCGGATATCCGACAGCGACGAACCGGCATGAGGCTCGGTCAGGGCCATGGTGCCGAAGAAGCGTCCGTCGATCATCGGTTGCAGGAAGCGCTGTTTCTGCTCTTCGCTGCCGAAGCTCTCGATCAGGTTGGCCGCGCCCATGGTCAGGAACGGGTATGAGGTCGACGCTGCGTTGGCGGACTGAAAGTGCGCGAAGCAGGCTTGCGACAGCAGGGTCGGCAATTGCATGCCGCCGGCCTCGAAGCTGCGTGCGGCGTTGAGGAAGCCGGCCTCGAGAAAGGCATCCACCGCCGGTTTCACTTCGGGAATCAGAATGGCCTGGCCATCTTCATAGCGCGGCTCGTTTTCATCGCCCTTGCGGTTGTGCGGGGCGAAATACTTTTCGGCGATGTTGCGCGCGGTGCCGATGGCGGCGTCGAAGGTCTCGCGATTGTGCTCGGCAAAGCGCTCGCGCCGGGTCAGGCCCTCGGCATCAAGGACTTCGTACAGCTCGAAAGCCAGATTGCGGGAACTGAGCAGCGTCTCGGACATGGCGGCCTACCTGGAAATTGGGGTTGGGCCGAGTCTAGGCGTGCTGATAAAGACTGAACAGGATGATTGATAAGCGTGATGTTGGAGCCGCGCGCGGACTTAACAAACACCCCAAAACACTGTGGGAGCTGGCTTGCCAGCGATGGCGGCAGTTCAGTCAACATTGATGGTTGACTGAAAAA
>NZ_WBRZ01000462.1:0-2048 GCF_008923895.1 Pseudomonas sp. GXM4 | reverse complement strand
GTGAATCCCGATGCAGGAGCTGCCGAAGGCTGCGATCTTTTGGTCTAGCTTGCCGCTGGAAGCTTGAAGCTCCTAGCTGCCCTTGTGCAACTTGCGCATCAACTCCGCCTCAGCCTGGGTCAAGCCGCACGACTGAGTCAGTTCATCGACGCTGGCGCCCATGCCCACCAGTTTCGCCGCCTGGGCGAATGACAGGCTCGACGGGTCGCGTTGTTCCAGGGCAACGATCTTGTCCGGCAACGGGCTTACCACCGCGCGCAACTCGTGCAGGGCTTCGCCCATGCGCACGTTGCCGTTCTGGTAGTCGTCGACGCGTTTGGCCAGTTCCTTGATGCGCTGATCACGCAGCGCATCGCCCTGGGCCTGCTGCGCAGCGATCACTCGCTGCGCCTTGATGTACGAGACGAACATCGCCAGCGTGCCGGCCCAGAACAGGAACAGAACAATTACCGCAACCTCGAGAATCAAATCAGATGCTCTCCAGTTCCGACCATTCTTCTTCGCTCATCATCTTGTCCAGCTCGACCAGAATCAGCAGTTCGTTGTTCTTGTTGCACACGCCCTGGATGAACTTGGCCGACTCTTCGTTACCGACGTTCGGTGCGGTTTCGATTTCCGACTGACGCAGGTAAACCACTTCGGCGACGCTGTCGACCATGATGCCGACGACTTGCTTGTCGGCTTCGATGATGACGATACGGGTGTTGTCGCTGATCTCGCCGCTGTGCAGGCCGAAGCGCTGACGGGTGTCGATCACGGTGACCACGTTACCGCGCAGGTTGATGATGCCCAGCACGTAGCTCGGTGCACCCGGCACCGGCGCGATCTCGGTGTAGCGCAGCACTTCCTGCACGCGCATCACGTTGATGCCGTAGGTTTCGTTATCCAGTTTGAAGGTCACCCATTGCAGGATCGGATCTTCAGAACCTTTTGCATTCGACGCCTGACTACTCATACCCTGACCCCTCGAAAAAACCGCCCCGGGCGGTGTGTGTTCTGTGTGGTGGCACTGGAAAATGCCATCGCCTGATTGTTATGTCGGCTGCTATGTCGGTTTATGTAGCGGCTTGTTGCCACTCAAGTGCTTTGCCCCGCCGCTGGCGATCAACTCGGCCAGCGCGGATACGTCAAGCAATGCACACATGTGCTCGATCACGGTGCCGGCGAGCCATGGCCGCTGACCCCGGTGACTTCTCCATTTGATTTCATTCGGGTCCAGGCGCAACGAGCGGCTGACCTGATGCACCGCCAGCCCCCACTCGTAACCTTGAACCGAAATCACGTATTGCAGGCCCTGACGGAAGTCATCGCGGTAGCGATCCGGCATGACCCAGCGCGCGGTGTCCAAGACTTTCAGATTACCGGCCTGGCTCGGCAGGATTCCAAGGAACCACTCCGGCTGACCAAACAGCGGCGTCAGCTCGTGGCCGGCCAGCGAATAGATCGAGCCAAGGCACACCAGCGGCACCGCCAGGGTCAGCCCGGCAACATCGAACAGCAAGCATTCGAAGGCTTCGGCAGCCCAGGCCGGACGGCCATCGGGCTCGACCGGTGGCGGCGGGTTGTTCGGCGGCAGGTGCACTTCCACCAGCGGCGGGACCAGCACCTGCGGCTCAGCAATCTGCGGCGCGGGTTCTGGCTCCGGTTCGGGCTCCGGCACGGTCAATAATTGTGTTTGCAGCAGCGGCGCAAGTGTCGACAGTGGCGCGCGCGGTTCGTCGATCAGCGCCACCGGTGCTTTGGCCACGGGGGCAGCGGCAGGCGCGGTAATCGGAGCGACGGATTTCTGCGCGTCGCGGGCCTGTTCTTCCAGCACCGCGGCCTGGAACTCGTCCATGGCCTCGGTGCTTTCCACCACTTCAGGCTGCGCCTGTTCGACGACTGGCGGCAGCGCTTCGACCGGCGCAGGCAAGTCCTCGGGCAAGTCGAGCAGCAGGTCTTCCAGATAGGACTGCAAGGCCTGTTGCGGACGTGAAGTCAGCTTCACCGGCCGGTTCATGCGCGACTCCCTGTAGGAGCTGCCGAAGGCTGCGATCTTTTGATCTTTT